>JAVEVM010000434.1:0-4305 GCA_034005055.1 Desulforhabdus sp.
CTCAATGACGATTGTGAGGCCTTTTTTCTTTCGGAGCTCTATCCCAAAAAGCCTCAATGGGTCTCCCAATTGGACTCGGTATGGGCGTCGCTGGTGAGCGGCGTACCAAGCATAACCGGTTATTCCAGTAAATTTCCGCACAATGATGCGATCCGCGACCCGGCGATCTTTGAGCCCTCGGACCTGGAGAAAATCGACCGGGCAATAGATGAGTGGTGTACCGAGAAAGGAATAAGCCGGGAAAAGATCTGCTGGTTAAAGCTAGAGCTCCCAAACGAATGATTCAGATTCAGTTGCCTGATCCCCTAACCGGCACTCTTTTTCCGCTCTCATCAAAGACCAGCAACCGAAGAGTGTGCTTATCGGCGGGAAAATCATCGGCCAGGTCGACAGCGCGATAGGAAGGCTCCAAGGGCCAGTATTCACCGAATCCCGGACAGAATTCCTCTATCCGGCTATCGTAGAGGATAAGAGCTATCTTGTTGTGGCGGCAGAAATCGGCAATGTCGGCGGGCGTGAGCTCGATATCTCGAGGCGTAACGACACAATCGGCACCCGCGTAGTAGCAAATGCGATAGTCGGCACTCAGGATAACCGGCATTCGCCCATTATGATATTCCCTTAAATTAGGTAGCGTGCCATAAAAGGGATACGATTCTCGGTTCTCGTTGATCCATCGACCTACCTTTACCAGCATTCTGTCTTCCCTCAGTTTTTCATGGCTCTTGAATGGCTCGCATTCCTTCTGAGCTAGAATTGCCAATATAAATAAGGCCGTGAAGGCCAAAAGCTTGATGCGGGCTTTAGTTAATACTCGGTAGCCGCCCAGAATAGTGCCGACAGCGACCGCTCCCAGTGCCGCCAAATGAAGATAGAGCGGGATGGTGGGTTGAAAGTAACGCGAATTGCATACGGTTGTGGGAAAAAAAATGGCAAAGTTTAAGACAATGAAAATAACAGGGAAGAAGTCATTGCGCACTAAGGTCCGATCGCTTCGCCATTGATGAAAAATCCCGATAAAGGCAAGCAGCAGATAAGGAAGATAGAGGCCTTTTAACGATTTTTCGATGTTTTTGAACCACGGGATATCTTCCGAATGCTTTTCAGTTCGAGTGTAACCTGGGGTCTCGGAATCTTTTTTATCCGTATCCAAGGATGAAGCATTTGCGTCACTAAAGATGGCCCTCTGTAAACCGTCGAGGAGCTCGTAGAGCTTGATTTGGGAGGTGTGAGTTACGACGTAGCCGGTCTGACTCGTTTCATAGGCGATCCAGGGCAGGATGACGATCGTCAGAACGGAAGCTGCCGCCAGAAGGGAAACGAGGGGTATTTTCAGGGAAGCTTCTCTTCTCTTCAACTTCTTCCACACCGACAATCCCATAAAGATCATCAAAGACAAAACAACGAATATAATGCCTTCACCTCTGGCATAGCTCAAAGCCCCGCCTATAAATCCGACCGCTATTCCCCAGCGCAGCCCGTCGGAGCCGCACCACTTGTAGGTTGCCCATGCCAGCCATGGCATGAGTCCCAGTTTGCCGGCATCAAGTCCGCCTGATGTCGCCGGTTCGATAGTATAAGGGCAGACTGCGTAAAGCAGGGCGGCAATGAAGGCTATTTTAGGCCCTCTCAGTTCTCGTGCCAACATATACGTCCCGGGTATACCTGGCAGGAAAAGTAGAATTGAAGCTATTTGATTGGCTCGGAAAGGACTGTCCAGGAAATAGTTGATGGTTCCACCTAGAACGGTCAGCATTGGGGCATAGTCGGCATTAAAAGCACGAGTGAAATTCCCCTGCGAGAGCTCGATAGTAAGAAGTGCGTAAAGGCTTGAGTCTCTGCCGGGCATGGTGATCCAGAATAGCGAAGGCGCGCAGACGGCAATCGCCATGAGCGAGACGATCAGTATTTGTTTGAGCTCTTCGGTTCGCATCAATGTCTTATAACCTGCGATAGACCCCCGACCACTTGCACCATGTGTCTCCAAAAAGATTTTCGACTTCTTTGCCGTTGTCCCACTTTCTCAGATCTATCAGGAACCGCATCATATCCTTGCGTGCCTTTTGTTCTTTCAATCGGGTGAAGATTCTGCTGCCGTCCAGATCGCTTAGGGTGATGTGAAATCTCCCGCGGATTTCACTGACGAGAATGTTGGGCCATTTGAGATCTCCATGAAAGCCGCCAAACAGATGCATATTGCCAATGGTTAGAGCTGCCTTGCTTAGCAGGCTCCGCCTCTTGGGCTCGTCCAAGAGCGGCCATATGTCGCAAAGTCGCTCTCCCTTTACGAATTCGTAAAGAATATACGATCTTTCCAGCAGCCCTAAATGTCGCTCCTCAAGGCAGGCCAATGCCAGCGGGACGGGAACATTTCTTACCGTAAAAGACCAGGTGGCAAACCAGGTTCGAACTGCACGGGAACGACGAAAAGCATTGCGCACTCTGTAGAAGTTCCCTTTGCAGTTGTACCGCTTCAAAAAGTAGGTCCGCCCGTTTATTCGAACCTTTGCCGCCTTAACCGTTCGACCGTTTTTGAGCACTTCTCCTGCATGCAGGACATCATCGGGATTCGGCAGTAACAGGTTTACCGCCGTTTCTATCTCGGGACTCCTGACTCGATAGATGCTGAAGGCGCCGTACCTGCTTTTGATAAATCTCGAGTTGGTCCGTAAGCTTCGTTTTGCTTTTTTATTCCAGGCTCGATGTGAGATTCTCAAGGCCTCTTGCTTGATTTTTTCAACCCTGCCGGATGCACTTCTTAGATGTTCGACTTCTGAATAGCATTTCAAGAAGCGCAAGCGCTCCAGCGAGCTGCTTAGAGACCAGAAGGTACACAGGAGCAAAGCGAGGTTTCTAGTCGCTGCTTTTTCGCTGAGAGCGGCCTCTTTTAACAAGACGCGATCGACGTCCAAAAGATAGAAGCGTGCTCCGTTTTGCTCCCGAATCAGGATATTGCCCACATGAAGATCGGTATGTTGAACTCCTTTGGCATGAAGAGTCTTGATAAATTGGGCAAAGGCTTCAATAAAACCCTGCTTAACCGAATAGATCGTTCTTCCCTGCATGGAGGGAATGAATTCCTGCAGCGATAAAGCTCCCTGTACCATTTCCGTCAGCAGAAGATCGCGGCGCACCATGCCGAATCGCTTAACGACCCCGAATCCAAGCACTTCCGGCACATTGATCTGACGGCGTGCAAGTTCAAGATTGATGTTTCCCTCCTTGCATGCATTCCCGCCGGCCAATGTTTTCATTATCGACCGCATGCCTTCATAATAAATCTCTTTGACGAAGATCCCGTCAGACGATCTGATCACCAGGCGCTTCCTGGACGATTTGACAATATCGCCGGCAATCGTCTTTGCGGCATGGAGGCTCACATAATGGGACCCTTGCCCGCGGTACAGCCAGTCGATTCCATCCAGCGAAACAGTGGCCTGCCCGGTTGAATCGTTTTGAACCGGACAACTGCTGACGGCTTGCAGGTTAGAAGCTTCAGGCATGAGTATCTCGATTCTTGAAATATTTTCTTGCCCCATGTTTATTCGGTTTGGATGCTTCTGCAACTACCTGGCGACAGACTTCAACGGTTTCCAGGGCATTCCTTGCGGGTGTGTATTGAAGCGAAATTTCCCTCGCTATACGGCCCATAATCTTGAGGCGCCCGGGATCTGAACATAACCGCAAAAGATCCGCCAGCTCCTTATGATCTGTCGGATTATTCAACACATATCCATTTTCACCGTTGCGAATGAGCTCCGAGGCTCCGCTCGAACTGCTGGTGATCACGGGCAGGCCGCACGCCATTCCTTCCAGGCAGACGTTTCCGAAAGAATCGTACAGGGTAGGCAGCACGACCAGGTCGGCTATTCCAAAATAGCGCAGGATATCGTCGGTGTGTCCGATAAAATGCACTTGTTTCGACAGGCCCAATTTTTCCGCAAGACCGGCGTAGGTTTTGGGATTCCCGCGGCCCACTACCGCCAGATGGAAAAGCGGCCTCTCGGACCTGTTCAGTCCGAGCGCGTGCAGCAGCGTGGAGAGTCCTTTGCGCTTCCAGTTGTTGGAGACGAAAAGGATGACAGGGCTATGTTCTTCTATTCCGAATGCCCGTCTGGTTTCAGAGCGTGCTGCGGCGGCGTTGTGCGGGTTGAAAAGGACATGATCGACACCGTGATAGATAACTCTTATGCGGCTCTCCGGAACTCTGTAATATTTTTCCACGTGTCGTTTGCAAAGCAGGGAATTGGCCACGATGATTCTATTGTTTTTCTCTTTATAAAGGCGCTGTTCCAGATAAACGTT
>JAVEVM010000435.1:0-4304 GCA_034005055.1 Desulforhabdus sp.
CTGATCCGGCCGGCAAAGAAGAGGAACGGTCGATAAGTTACGTGGAAATTCTTTCCAAAGTAAAGAAGCTTGAAAGAGAAGCCAAACGAAACGCCTTTGAGGACCTTAGCTGCGCGCTCGCTCGAGTCAAACAGGAAGCGACCGGAAAAGTATTGGAGAAGATGGAGCAGTCACAAAGCCTCGACGAGCAAGAGAAGGTTCAAGCAGTAGATACGATGTTCCAGACGCTGCTTGATTTTGAAGAGGAAAGAAAACGGTTGGCAATCGACTGGATTGAAGGGGCGAGACGGCCCTTCCATGCTGACGCTACCGGAAAGCTTCTCGCGGCCCGGATCGAGGCCAAAGTGAAAGCGAGCGAGAAATCCCCGGCATCCAAAGAGAAGGGCGAATCCCTCCTCTGCAGGTTGGAAAAGCTGATGCACTCCATCAACCCGGAGGTGCTGCGCTGACCTGCAACCATTCTGCCGACCGCCGGCACCTGAAAATTCCGCTCCACCAGGGATGCCGGCTTTCTCCGTGTCAGTGCAGTCGACAAGGCAGGCTCAAGAACAAAGGGTTCTCACGAAGCCAGCCAGCCATTTTAAAAGAGAGCCGACACGTCGAAAAGACGAACCGTGGGGCAAGCTCCCGATGAGCATCAGGAAGGACTTCCATGAGTCAAAGAGAGATTTTTTCGAACATGGCTACCAGGCCCACACAGATCGTGTAGAGCGGCTCAATAGCGAGATGTCTCCAGCTGTAGCATCAAAAAGCAGAGTGAGCGCAGAATCGAATTCACCCCGGGCAAAGGGTGGATGGCCGCGGAGATATCGCACTCGGAGTCATTTTCAACAAGTTTGCCGTCAAATATGTCAATGATTTCTTCAAACAAATCGGTGTGCGTATCCACCAGTCTCTTCAGCGGCTTCTCACATCGTTGCCCAAACAATCTCCCCCAATCGCCCCTCCCCTTTATTCCTTGAATAAGACCCACTTCCTTGCAGCCTTCTTTCCAGCTCCGTGGATGATGTAGTTGAAAAGCGGGACGGGTTTCAATCCGACCTTTTGATGACATCGAGGTGGGAGCTGTTAACACCTTGAAATCCAGGCAGGCGTTGGTGTTATCCTGCACAATGATTATCAAAGAGATTCTGTCGCAATTTCGTTTGAGTAAGTCTATGATGTTTCGGCTGCATCCGCGTTTTAGTGGAACGGGAGGCAAGAAGATAGTGAAACGAAGTTTTTTGTGGATTACTGCCGCAGTTGTGATGGTTGCGCTGGTATTCAGCATTTTCCTGGTGCGGTCCAGACGCCCTTCCTATCATGGTCCGGTCGAACAGCTCTCATTCGGCATCTCTCCCGCCTTTTATTCCATGTTGCCGGTCATCGCCGAAGAACGAGGGCTCTTTGCTCAAAACGGTCTGCATCTTCGTGTGCAGGAATACGAGTATGGAGCTCTCGCTTTAGAGCATCTTCTGAAAGGCGATGTGGATATAGCGTTTGCAGCAGATTTCGCCTTTGTGAGTAAGAGCTTCGATCGCGATGATCTGAGAATAGTGGCTTCTGTCGCCACTTCGGGGTCGGAGGAGATCGTCACGCGAAAAGACAGAAACATAACGCAAACTCAGGACCTTAGAGGAAAGAGAATCGGTGTAAGCCCCGACACCTCTGCCGAGTTTACACTGAAGAGGTTCCTGCTTTTCAACCGGATTCCGGTCGACGAGGTGAAGCTTATCGATCTGGGCCCCGCACAGCTTGTAGAGGCCGTCGTCAGCGGCGAGGTCGATGCCTTCATCAGCTGGGATATTTGGGTCTACGAGGCAAAGAAGCGGCTTGGAGCTAATGCAGTGAGCTGGCCGGCGCGAATAGGCCAAGATTTCTATTGGCTCGTCATCACCACAAACAGTCTGATTGCTAAAAAGCCGGCAGCACTGGAACGTTTTCTACGGTCGATGATGCAGGCGGAAGAATTCGTCAAACGCAATAAGGCCGGCGCCAAGGCGATCTTTACAAAGCGCTGGCCAAGGGAACCGGCCTTTGTAGATTATGCTTGGGAGAGATGTAATCTTAATGTCTCACTCGACCAGGGCCTCCTCACCGCCCTGGATGTTGAAGCCGAATGGAGGCTGCAGAGCCGTTCCGACAATAAGAAATCCGCTCCTAACTCTCTTCACCTCATCCATATGGATGCACTGGATGCGGTGGACCCCAAGGCAAACACAATCTTCCGGTAGGCATGTAAGACCATGAAGATCAGGACACAACTACAACTGGGTACCATTATTTTCATCCTTTCCGCCATAGGAGTTATTTTGGCCATCGTTCTGATCACGAAGCAAAATTGGAGAGACATCGAGAAGAGAGACAGATTTCATCAAATCGAGAAAAAAGTATATGCCTTGAACCTTCTGACCGATGCTTATCTCAATCATTCAAGGGAGCACCTGAAGGATCAGTGGGAATCGGTGCACCGTTCTCTGGGAGCACTCTTAGCGAAGGTTGAAACCGATGCACCCGAAACGGACGATCTTCTCGACATTATAACGAATAACCACAAGGAGCTGACGATCCCATTTTCTCAACTGGTCCTTATGAAGAGTGCAGGAAGTGGGCTCCCCTTCTCTTCAAACCTGAAAGAGATGCTTGCAAACCGCATATCGGTTCAGCTTCAGGTGATGCTCGATAGTACAGAAAGGCTGGTTCAGAGGAGCCAAGCGAGAATAGCAAAATCTCAGCAGCGCTTAAACTTCTTCAGCATACTTATCGTGCTCGGCATCACAGCTACCGGCGCCTTTCTCCTGTTACTCTGCCATCGAGTCCTGGCCTCGATCGTACATCTGGGCGAAGCGGCCGAACTGATTTCACAAGAGAAATGGGATCACAGGATAGAAGTCGAAGGAAACGACGAAGTAGCCGGTCTGGCCGGGACTTTCAATCATATGGCCGCCCGGCTAGGCAACTCATATGCCGCACTGGAAGCAGAGATTGCCGAGCGCAAACGTGCCGAAGAAGAGATAAGGGAAATTAATGAAATCTTGGAGGAGCGTGTCGCCCAGCGCACCGCCGAGCTGGCGGCAAGCGAAAACCGGCTGAAACGGGCGCAGGAGTTGGCAAGCTTGGGCAGCTGGGAGCTCGATCGGGCGAACACCTGCTTCTCCTTCTCGGATGAAGCATACCGGATTTTCGGTCTAAAGCCTCAAGAGCTTGCCGTCACATACGAAAACTTTTTAGAAACGATTCATCCTGATGACCGCGCTGCGGTTGATGCTGCCTATGCTGTCTCAATAGAAGAAGGGAAAGATACCTACGAGATTGAGCACCGGTTGGTTCGAAAGTCGAATGGCGAAGTTCGCACAGTGCACCAAAAATGCGAGCACATCCGTGATGAATCCGGTCTAATCGTCCGCTCTATAGGCATGGTGCACGACATCTCCGAGCGCAAACGGATGGAGGAAGCTTTGCGCAAAGCACGAGACGAGCTTGAGATCAGAGTACAAGAACGAACGGCAGAGCTAAGGAGGGCCAATGAAGTGCTTCGCTCTGTGCCGGCTCGTCTGATAGCCGTCCAGGAGGAAGAAAGGAAGCGACTTGCCATGGAGATCCATGATTCTGTTGCCCAAACCTTGGCCGGCTTAAAGTACGGGGTGGAATTTGCCCTCAGCGCGAAGGACATGGGAAATCCCGATGAGGTGTTTGCTCATCTTGACGGATTCATCCCCGTTCTACAGCGCGCAATCGAGGAAACTCGGGCTATGTATACGGGGCTGAGGCCGAAAATGCTGGAAGAGATGGGGCTACTGCGCACCATTAGATGGTATACTCGAGAATTTGTAAGACTCTACCCCGATCACCACGTGGAGCTTGAATTGAGAGTGGAAGAGAGGGAGATCGCGGAGGAGCTGAAGATTGTGATCTTCCGAATCGCCCAGGAGGCGCTCAACAACGTTGCCAAACACAGCAGGGCTCAATGGGTGAATCTATCCTTACAGAAAAGAAACAATGCTATCGAGCTCCTAATCCGGGATGACGGGGTGGGGATAGATTTGGCCTATATCAGCTCGCATGAAGCCACAGCAAGAAGCCTTGGCTTGCGCAGCATGCGTGAGCGGGTAGAATTCACGGCCGGCAGCTTTTCCATCGAATCCGCCCCGGGAAAGGGTACAACCGTGCGTGCCGTATGGCCGGATAGCGTTTAGAGGTTGGCCGTTCACCGGTTGCTGACGAATTCGACGAGCCGAGCCGGCTCTCAATGACGGACAAAAAGCTCAGGCAGAGATCAGTAGCGCGCCTGGATGTAACTCTCGTCCATCACTCCCGGAACCATG
>JAVEVM010000436.1:0-4303 GCA_034005055.1 Desulforhabdus sp.
GAGCTGTGCTGCAGGATGCTCAAACCACCTGGGGGGAGATCTGGAAAGAGCTCCAGGGGGAGGTCACCGACGGCTGCATGGTTCTTCCTCAGGCTGAGAATGGTTTCAACCCGCGGTGCGGCTGGCCGGAATTCTTGGAGAAGATGTGGCTTCTCAAGCATTATCTCGATTATGCGAGCCGTTTCTCAAGCAGCCGCAAATGAACGGCTTGAGATGACAAAGATGGGTCTGGAGGGGAATTAGGTATTTTCTGGAAAGCAGGAGGCGATGCAAAAATGTCAGGCAACAACGACCACAACAACCCTTTTAGAATTGCACAACGACAGATACGCGATTGTGCGGACATCCTCAAACTGAGCGACAGCACACGGCAGGTCCTGTTGAATCCGATGCGCGAGTTTCATATTAACTTTCCGGTGCGCATGGACGACGGTACAGTCAGAGTATTCCGTGGATTCAGGGTGCAGTACAACGACGCAAAGGGGCCCACCAAAGGGGGCATTCGCTTTCATCCCGATGAGACCGTGGATACGGTTCGTGCGCTTGCCGCCTGGATGACTTGGAAGTGTGCGCTGTTGGATTTGCCGCTCGGCGGCGGCAAAGGCGGAGTGATATGCAACCCGAAGGAGCTTTCGGTCTATGAGCTGGAGCGCATAAGCCGGGCTTATATCAAGGCAATCGGCGCCTTTATCGGACCTGAAAAAGACATCCCGGCTCCGGACGTCTATACCAATCCTCAGATAATGGCATGGATGGTCGATGAATATTCCTCCATTGTGGGGAAGAACCAATTCGGCGTGATTACCGGCAAGCCCTTGCCGCTTGGAGGTTCCCCCGGCCGGGGAGACGCAACCGCGAGAGGCGGCATGTATGCGCTGCGGGAGGCAGCCCGAAAGTTAGGGATCGACCTTAGCAAGGCGACCATCGCTATTCAGGGTTACGGAAACGCCGGCAGCTACGCCGCCTCTTTGGCCGAATCGATGTTTGGAACCAAGATTCTCGCCGTTTGCGATTCGAAAGGTGCGGTCACCTGCAAAGAAGGAATTTGCGTTCCCAAAATAAACGAGCACAAACAGTGCACCCTGTCGGTTGTGCAATGCGATGGAACCGAAGGTCTCGGCAATGATGAGCTCCTTGCCCTGGATGTGGATATTCTGGTTCTTGCAGCTCTGGAAAGCTCGGTCACAGAGAGAAATGCGGATAATATAAAAGCCAGGATTGTCATGGAACTGGCCAACGGGCCGACTACTCCGGAAGCGGATGAGATCCTGCATCGGAAAGGCGTGCATGTGATTCCCGATTTCTTGTGTAATGCGGGCGGAGTTACCGTCTCTTATTTTGAAATGGTGCAGAACGCCTACATGTACTACTGGGATGAGTCCGAGATCCATGAAAAGCTCGACAAACGGATGACCAGCGCGTACCATGAGGTCCTGAAGGCTTCCGAAAAGCACGGCATCAACATGCGCAAAGCAGCCTATGTGGTTGCTGTGGCGCGGGTTGTGGAAGCGATGAAGTTGCGTGGCTGGGTGTAGCAGCAAGTTGCGTACAGAAGGTAATTGATTTTGCCATCAGGTCTTATTTCCAGCGGTATACCTGCTCTGGACGATGTGTTGGACGGGCTGCGGCTCGGTGACAACGTCGTTTGGCAGGTCGACCGGCTGGACAACTACCAACAGATCGCGCGTCCTTTTGCGGCGAAGGCGCTTGATGAAGGGCGCGCGGTCGTCTATATACGGTTTGCCCCAGATCAAAGAATTCTTGACCCACATCCGTCGGTAGCGGTTGAAAAGATCGATCCTCGGCCCGGATTTGATTCTTTCAGCAGCCAGGCCAATAAGATTATCGAAGAAAGGGGCGAAGGCGTTTTTTATGTCTTCGACAATCTATCGTCGCTGGTGGACGATTGGGCCACTGATGTTCTGGTCGCGAATTTTTTCCAGGTAACCTGCCCCTATTTGCATGAACTGGATACGGTCGCCTATTTCGCCCTCACCCGGGGCCGACACTCCCACCGGGCGGTTGCCCGGATCAGAGATACCACGCAAGTTCTGATCGATCTCTATCACGTCAAAGAACAGCCTTACATCCACCCGCTCAAGGTCTGGGACCGTTACTCTTCCCAAATGTTTCTACCTCACCTCTACTCCGAAGGAACCCTGGTCCCCATATTGCGAAGTGGCGACGCATCGGCCATTTCGCTGACCGCAAGCAAAACCCCCCTCAAAATCAAAGCTGATTCCATAGCGCCTTGGGACAGTGTGTACAAGAAGCTTTCCCAGTATAGCGAAGACGAGCTGCAACTGCTCGACCACACTCCTGAGTTTGTGGCCCTGAAGCAGGAGCTCTCGCATATGATCATCGGCATGCACCCGGAGTTCAAGCGCTTGGCCGATGCCTATCTCAGCTTGAGTGACCTGCTGAGTATTCGCAACCGCTTGATCGGCTCCGGGCGAATAGGCGGCAAAGCGGCCGGGATGTTGCTCGCCCGTCGAATCCTGGTTGCCGATCCGGGCACAGTGGATTTTTCGAGTGTACTGGAAGAGCACGATTCATTTTACGTAGGCTCCGATGTCTTCTTCACTTTTCTGGTCAACAATGATCTGTTTCGGCTGCGGCTGAGGCTGACCAGAGATTCTCAGATCTCCCCTGAAGAATTTGAAGAAGTCGAGAAACGCTTTCTGGAGGGAAGGTTTTCACCGGAAATAATGGAGCAGTTTCAGGATCTGCTCGACTACTTTGGACAAGCTCCCATTATAGTCCGTTCGAGCAGCTTACTGGAAGACGGCTTTGGGAATTCGTTTGCGGGAAAATACCGGAGCGAATTTTGCGTCAGCCAGGGAAACCCTGACGACCGGATGAAGTCTTTTTTGCGGGCCGTTAAACTGGTCTATGCCAGTGCTCTGAATCCAGACGTGCTTTCTTATCGACGGCAGCGGGGACTGGGTGAAGCAGACGAACAGATGGCCATCTTGGTGCAGCGCGTGTCAGGAATGCGCTACAAGAACTATTTTTTCCCACCGCTTGCAGGCGTGGCCTTCTCTCACAACCTGTACCGTTGGACGGATCGGATAGATCCCAAGCAGGGAATGATCCGGCTGGTCTTCGGACTCGGAACCCGTGCGGTAAACAGGGTCAGCGGAGACTATCCGAGGCTGCTGGCAGTCAGCCATCCGCACCTTCGCCCGGAAATCGGCCTGAAAATTGCCAGATACTCGCAACGAGAGATAGACTTTCTCGATCTTTCCAAAGATGACTTCGGCATACGTCCCATAAATGAAATCATTTCAGGCTGGGACTATCCCAAGCTGGAGTTGTTCGTTTCCACCATGGAGCATGGTTTTATCAGTGATCCGGAAGGACCTCATCTGCAGTCAGCCGCTGACTTTGTCTTCACCTTCAACAACCTCATTGCACGGACCAGCTTCGTGAAGATTATCGGAGAGTTGCTGACCAAACTGGAGTCTGCTTACGGCTATCCGATCGATACTGAATTCACAGCTTTTGTCGATTCGGACCTGAAGATCAGAATCAACCTTGTCCAATGCAGACCCATGCGCCTTCCCGGCGCGGCTGAAGAGGTCGTTATGCCAGATCGCATTCCCCAAGGCTGCATTCTTTTCAAGGCGAAACGAGCCGTTTCCGGCGGGATGGTAACCAATATCAAATATATTGTTTACATTGATCCCAAAACGTACGCGCAAAAAGCGCCGTTTGAAGTGAAGCAGGTGATGGGAAGAATCATCGGCGAGCTCAACCGTCATTCTCTCATGGTCGGCCAGAACAATATGCTTATGGGCCCGGGACGCTGGGGCAGCTCCAATATTACACTGGGCATCAACACCGGCTACTCGGATATAAACAACGCTTCCGCGCTCGTTGAAATTGCCCGCGAAGAGGACGGTCATGTTCCGGAGGTCTCTTATGGCACTCACTTTTTCCTGGATCTGGTGGAGGCACAAATCATCTATCTTCCCCTCTATCCGGACGATCCGCAAACCGAGTTCAACCGCGACTTCTTCCACCAGGCACCCAACTCATTGAGTAGTTTTTCCAGGGACTTCAGCAGTTTTGAACCATACATCAAGGTCATCGACGTGCCTTCCGCAACCGGCGGTAAAACCGCCCACGTCGTCGCTGACCCGCGCAACGGAAAAGCTCTGTGCTATCTTGCGGACTTTAGTGCATCAGCAGTGGGATAATGCCATAACTTGTTTGAGGCTGAGCTGAAAGGGCTCCCAGGGAAACAAGTTGCCCGGGCAATCGGTGCGGGCTCCCGGCACCAGACGGTGAGGAATCACGT
>JAVEVM010000437.1:0-4301 GCA_034005055.1 Desulforhabdus sp.
GGGCTGCCTGATCCCAATTTGTGCTGAGATTAAGAAAGTTGTCAAGGTGCCGGTCGTCGCTGTCGGCCGCATCAACAACCCGGAACTGGCAGAAGAGATCCTGCAAAAAGGGCAAGCAGATCTGATCGCCGTCGGCCGAGGCCTGATAGCCGATCCCGACTTCCCCCGCAAGGCCCGCGAGGGCAGGGCGGTGGAGATCAATCAATGTGTCGCTTGTAATTATTGCCGTTCTAGAACTCTCAGGACTTATCCCGTCCGGTGCGCGGTCAATCCCCTGGCCGGAAGGGAAGGGGAATTGAAGAATCGAAAGGGGGTAAGTGCCAAGAAAGTCTGGGTCGTGGGCGGCGGGCCTGCCGGTATGACCGCGGCGAGAATCCTAGGCGAGAAAGGGCACGAAGTCTCTCTTTTCGAAGCCAGGGAAGCGGGAGGAAAACTCAATCTGGTAATTCTACCCCCCTGCAAAGAGGAGTACGGAAATCTTTTGAATTCCCTTTGCGAGTCCTTGAAAAAAGCTGGTGTGCGGATCATCAAGAAAGAGGTGACCAGAGAGGACGTTCAGGAAGGCAACCCGGACGTCGTCATCGTGGCCACGGGGGCCAGGTCCCGGGAGATGAATTTCGGCTCCCAAATTTTTCAGATCAGCGCTGACCAACTCCTCGAAGAAGGGCCGGGAGACCAGCAATTCTATGTGGTAATCGGGGGTGGACAGGTCGGATGTGAAACGGCCGAGTTCTTGGCGGAGAAAGGGAAGACGGTAACAATTGTGGAGATCCTTTCTGCGATCGGCGAAATATATGAGCCTAACACGCGGGCCATGCTCCTACAGCGCCTAACCAAGAGTAATGTAAAGTGCCTCGCTAGGACACAAATTTGCAGTGTCTCCAGCGGCTTCATTCAAACCCGCAATTTAGATACGGGAGAAGAATCAACGGTTCAGGCTCAGGTGCTGGTCCTTGCGGTTGGCGCGGAACCGAACCGTGAACTCTACGACTCCATCCAATCTCTTTCCTGTGAAAGCCATCTGATCGGAGATGCACGGAAGCCACGTGGAATTCCCGAAGCTATTTTTGAAGGAACAAAAGCAGCCTATAATATTTAGGTGCTAAGAGTTCGTCATATGTGCAGTAAACCAATTAATAATTTGCCGGATGAGTTGAAGTGCAGTGATTAATTGAGACGCAAACTACGCTGAACGACCGAGTGTTGATGATGTTATGTCACGCAACATTTGGTTACTAAAATAGTGAAACAGCCCAAAGAACGAAGTGGGAAACGATAGACACCTAACCGCCGAGAAATACATCAAAAGGAGGATAGTGATGAGACATGGAAAGAAATTAACAGTATTGGTAGGGACATTAATCGTTTGTTTTTTATTTTCAGGATCGTTCTTCATTAATGAAGGAAAATGCGCTGACAAGCCATCCAAGGCTAAGCTGCGGATGGTCGGGACGCTTCCGCTCGACCATTATTTTACGACCGCACTGAAGGATTTTAAGAAGAATGCCGAAACTCGCTCAAATGGAACTTTGACGGTCGACATTTTTCCGGCCAGCCAGCTTTACAACGATCGGGATTTAGTGAAGGTGATGCCCAAGGGCGCCGTCGATATGGGGGTCGGTCAAAGCGACATGTGGACGGGGTTGATTCCCATTTTGGGCGTTCTTAATTTGTATAATTATTATGATAGCCTTGAACATCTTGTTACCCTTGCCCGTTATCTGAAACCGACAATTTCTAAGGAGTATGAGAAGAAAGCCAACTTGAAGCTTCTTGGGTATGTGTTCTACGATGCGCCGACTATTAGTTCCAGGAAAGCGATTAGAAAGCTCGAGGATTTTAGAGGGGTGAAACTGCGCGCTGGCGGTGAATACCAAGGTGTCTTTATGCAGTCGGTGGGAGCCTCCCCGATACTCATGAGTTCTGGGGAGGTCTACGACGCCATCCAGAAGGGTACTATCGACGGCTGTTTTTCTGGATCCACGAGCCAACTAGCCCGGAAATTTTATGAAGTGACTCATTATCTGATCTCATCACCCTCCATGTTTATACCAACGGTTGTTTATGAGACCCTGATTAATTGCGACTCTTGGAACAAATTGTCCCCGGAATTGCAGAAGAATCTCCAAGAAGCGAGCGACAAAATGGAGACCCAGACCATGGATCTTCTTGCAAAGGAAACTAATAGTGCACACAACATTATGAGTTCGAAGGGGCTGAAGATTGCTGATTTCAGCTCGGAAGAAAAAGAGCGGGTCAAAGCAGTTGTGCGGCCGGCTGTGGCGAAAAAATTTACAGAGAGGACTGGAGCCGACCACGCAGCACCCCTCTTGAAGAAGTTGGATGAATTGCGGGAACAAAAGTGATGTGCTTTCTCGGCTGTTGCTAAGACGTGCGCTGCTTATTGCACTGGTAGTTGAAGATGTAAATTAAATTCGGACATCGCGCATATTTATTGCGGATACTGGTCACGAGTATATGTTTTGTTGCCAATAACGCTAGTGTGGTGTTTCAGTTTTACCTTTACAACATAAACGGCTTCTCGATGGGGCGAACTTATAGCTATGAATAGCTACTCTTTGTAAAGCCGTTACTGAAACACTACACTAGAAGTTAAACTAACACGAAAAATTGAAAAGTAATCTGCGGTAATGGGCTGCTTGGTTCGCATGGTCGGATTGGATTAGCGCCTTGTTCCGGGGTTGGGATCCGTCACTGCAGAGGCAATATCCGACAATGCATTATTCCGAAAGTTCTGACACGCTGCCGAGCTGAAGAGCCGGGGTAGTTTGTCGGCTGCGGCTTGTTAGAAAAATGGGGGAATTGAGGAGGTTA
Organism: Desulforhabdus sp.; assembly: GCA_034005055.1. Classification (GTDB taxonomy): domain Bacteria; phylum Desulfobacterota; class Syntrophobacteria; order Syntrophobacterales; family Syntrophobacteraceae; genus Desulfoferrobacter. Next base: position 2,836 of record JAVEVM010000437.1, read on the forward strand.
CTTAAGTGGAAGCGAGCAGTAAGTCGAACGAATCGATAGATTTTATCGACAAATTATCGAATGCCGCCGGAATCTTCTCTGGGTGGCTTATGCTTCTTGTCTCATTCTGCATTTGTTATGAGATTGTCTCTAGGTTCGTTTTTGGGAAACCGACTATTTGGGTATATGATGTAACAACTTACGCACTCGTATGGTATTCCTTCATCGCTGCTGGATATGCCCTCAAAGAGGGGAGGCACCTCCATGTCGATATTTTCACTGAGAGATGCTCCCTCAAAGTAAAAATCGTCTTGGAGATTGTAGGCCATATTTGTGTACTCATTCTCGCCTGTGTAATTTTATTCTATTCAGTTGAGACAACTATTGATGTTTTTATAAGCGGAGAGGCAGAGCCCACGCTCATAAGTACACCCTTATGGACAATTTATGCCGGAATGGTTCTTGGAGCAGCGGTTCTCTCTCTCCAAGCCATTCAGGAACTCAGAAAATCCATGAGGTTATGGTTCACAACACAACCCTCCGATTCTACGTATTCTTTTGTTTTTCGCAGTCAGTGGTTTTGCGTACTGATATTGTTCACTTTAGTCGGCATTGGTGTTTTCATGATAGGAATTGAGCGCCCAGCGCTCGGCATATTTATCCTCGTAATTACCATGTTGACGTTTGGAATTCCCGTGTTTGCGAGTCTCGGTTTGGCTGGTGTGATCGGCATTTTATTTATATTTGGAATGAACGGCTTGCCACAGGTATCTCAAATATGTCAAAAGGCGACAGAGAGCAATGTCTTGCTAGCCATTCCTCTTTATGTGATGGCCGGGCAACTGCTCCAGTCCGGACGGATCGGCCCGGAGTTGTTCGCTTTCGCATCGGCTTGGGGTGGTCATATACGGGGCGGATATGCTATTGCAACTGTGGTTGCCTGCGGAATTTTTGCTGCGGTCTCAGGCTCCAGCGTGGCCACAGCTGCGGCGATTGGAAGCATAGCTATTCCAGAGATGCTCAAGAGAGGTTATAAACCTTCCCTTGCGTACGGAATTGTGGCAGGCGGAGGCACTCTAGGTGTCTTGATTCCTCCTAGTGGCTGCATGATTATTTACAGCAGCATGACGAATGTGTCGACTGGTGCTTTATTCATGGGAGGGGTTTTGCCGGGACTTGTACTAGTCGGGGCATTCGCGATTTATGCATTCTTCGCGGCTGATAAAGGAATCACCCAAGAGAAGTCTGCATGGAAGGAACGCCTGGCGGCTACGCGATACGCCATTTGGGGACTTCTGGCGCCGTTGATAGTTTTGGGAGGAATCTATTCAGGTGCCTTTACGCCTACCGAGGCTGCCGCTGTGACTGTGCTGTATGGCCTTATCGTTGCGCTATCCCGCGGCACCATTCGCCCCCGAGAAATACAAACTGTTATCTCCGATGGAACATTAAGCAGTACCATGATTATGATGATCATTGTTGGAGCC
>JAVEVM010000438.1:0-4290 GCA_034005055.1 Desulforhabdus sp.
CTCAGCTTATTTCGGAAGGATCAGATGAACAGCGATGATAGAAAGAACACGCCTTTTTTTCGAGCGGCGGTCTATGCTCTGCTCGCCGGTTTGTGGATCATTGGTTCCGATTGGTTGCTTGGCGCGTTGACTGGAGACACCAGCCAGACCACCATTCTGCAAACCTACAAGGGATGGTTCTTTGTCTTCATCACGTCCCTCGCGTTTTATCTTGTCCTGCGTCACGAGCTATCCAAACAGCAGCGGGAAATAGAACAGAGACGATCGGTTGAACAGGCCTTGCGCGAAAGTGAAGCCAGATTTATCAGAGCGCAACAGGTGGCCAGGGCTGGTGACTTTACCTGGGATCTCGAAACAGGTGAGATCACCTGGTCAAAAGGTATTTACGAACTCCTGCAATACAGCCCACATGAGACCATCACCTTTGATGTGGTCACCAATAAAATCATACATCCGGAGGATCGGGAACAGACGGTCGCATGGCTGCAAGAAAGTCTCAAGGGAGGCGGAACGGAACTGCCGTCTCACGAATATCGCATCGTTCGCCGCGATGGTGAGATTTTACATATTCGCAACCAGGGAGTCATTGAACGCCTGGAAGGAAAACAACCGCGTGTATTCGCTGCGGTTGTCGACATTACCGATCATGTCCGCCTGGATCGGGAGCGTGAGAAATTACAGCAACAAGTAATCCAGGCACAAAAGATGGAATCTGTCGGCCGTCTGGCCGGAGGTGTTGCTCATGACTTCAACAACATCCTCAGCGTCATCATAGGATTCACTGAGCTCGCCTTGGGAAAAATTGATAAGCGTGATCAGCTCCACGACTATCTCGGCGAGGTGTTGAGCGCCGCACAACGTTCGACCACTATCACCCGACAGCTTCTGGCCTTTGCCCGTAGGCAAACCATTGCACCCAAAGTGCTCGATCTCAACAACAGTATCGAGGGTATGCTGAAGATGCTCCGTCGGCTGATCGGTGAGGATATTAACTTGATCTCGCAGCCAGGGGCGAGCATCGGATTGGTCAAAATAGATCCGTCACAAGTTGATCAATTACTGGCAAACCTGTGTATTAATGCGCGGGATGCCATCGGTGGTGTCGGCAGGGTAATTATCGAAACCGGGCACGTCTATCTTGATGAGGACTATTGTGCCACGCACACCGGTTTCGTTCCCGGAGACTATACGACCCTTACGGTAACTGACAGCGGTTCCGGCATGGACCAGGAGACCATGCAGCACCTGTTTGAACCGTTTTTCACCACCAAAGCAGAGGGGAAAGGGACCGGGCTCGGGTTGGCCACTGTTTTCGGGATCGTCAAGCAGAATAGCGGTTTCATCAATGTCTATAGCGAACTCGGCAAGGGGGCAACCTTTAGAATTTACCTGCCAAAACATGCGGAGACCGTCGACCTCGTCGAGATCAAGGAACCGCGGCCTGCTGACGCCCGCGGCAATGAAACCATTCTGGTGGTTGAGGATGCTCAGGCCATTTTAAAGCTGGCCGATCGGATGCTCAGCCAATTGGGCTACAACGTCATGACAGCAAAAAATCCCGTGGAAGCGATCGCGCTGGCGAAACAGTACGATGGAGTGATCCACCTGCTGCTGACCGATGTCATCATGCCGGACATGAACGGGCAGGAACTCGGCGATCTGCTCCTGCACGAATATCCGAACATACATATACTCTTTATGTCCGGCTATACGGCAAGCGTGATTTCTGATCGCGGTATCTTGAAAGAAGGTGTTAACTTCATTTCAAAGCCTTTTTCCAAGCAAGATCTTTCACAAAAGATTCGGCAGATACTTGATGCTTAAAGGGGGCCTTGAAAAATTCGAAATTTCGTTCAAGATCGAAGCGCGCAAGAGAATTTTACCGCAGGCATATACATGATATTCCGAGGATAAAATTCGATTGCGCAACGATGAGATTGGGCGAAATGGCAATTTTTCAAGGTTCCCTAAAATCAACCGCAGTGGCAACCGATAAGATTCATTGAGAGATAAATCCATGAAACGAAACCTCTACATCGTTTGGAGCGACAACAACAAACTCGATATTCCCATTATCGACGAGCAGCATCGGGCCATTATCTCGACAATCAATACGTTGCATTATTTCATCACCAAAAAGAAGGAAGAAAAGGTCCTTGATTCGGTCCTCATCATCTTGAATGAATACACAAAATTTCATTTTCTGACTGAAGAAGAAATCATGCGGCAAATGGACTACCCGGACCTACATGACCACATCTCATTGCATCGGCAGCTCGTCGGTGAAACCCAGCGGATCGTTGAGGAAACCAAAAATTTTAAAGACTCACACGAACTGCTGAACTTTCTGAGAAGCTGGTGGATGAACCATATCTGTATTGAGGACAGGAAGTATTCTGATCACTTAAAGGCCAGTCAATCGGAAAATTGACGCTCACTCGTGGAACATGATGTGATGCAAGACTTTGATTTAAATCGAATTTCATTGATGTCTTGGCGTGAACTACGTAATCAAACTTTCTGGTTTGATGATCTCTTGTTCTGAAAATCAGAAAGCGTTATCGACAAACCTTCTCGCAGGTTCACGACTATGGAGAACATTCCATTATCTTTCTTACTCAGCAGCTATTTTTCCTGGACTGACAAGCAACGTATTTCCGTTCAAACATTTGCAAGTTTTATCCTGCTTATCGCCATAGCAGGTATTGCCATTACCGTGTACCAGACGGGTGGGATCAAGTACGTTTACTCGCACGCGATGTATATTCCCATTCTGTTTGCTGGTTTCATCATCGGCGCAACCGGTGGTTTAATTTTCGCTGTTATTGCCGGTCTATCGCTTGGCCCTGTAATGCCGCTTGACGTTGTAACCGGAGAACAACAGACAACCTTCAATTGGTTGTTCAGATCAGGTCTCTTTGTGATTGCCGGAACACTGAGCGGTCTTGCCAGCAGTACGGCCAAGCAATATATCGAGCAGCTTCGATGGATTGCTCATCACAATGTTTTTACTGATCTACCCAACCGGAGAGATCTCCTGCTTGCCCTTCCAGAATTGACCTCAAAAAAAGATCCCTCAGAGGTTTTAAGTTTATCTCTGTTATCAATTGAAAACGCCACCGAACTCAAGTGTACTTTTGGTCCCGCTGTTCTTGAGACTGCGATCGATCAACTGACCAAACGAATCGAATCGGCCTCTATATGCACATACATTTTTCAACCTGAGACGACGGTACTGGGGTTCGTACTCCAGTGTAATCAGGACTGTTCGTCAGCGATACGAGATAATCTCTTGGCGTCATCACAAGAAGCAATATCGTTCAACGGGTTATTGCTCCACGTGGACACAAGGGTCGGAACTGTTACTCTTGGCAAGGAAGGTCGCTCACCAGAAGACTATTTAAAACAGGCGGAAATGGCATTAGCGATTGCACGACAAAAAGGCAAAGACAGTGCCATTTATCAACCCGACCTTGTTATTACCGCTGAAGAGAATGTGAAATTGCTCGGTGAATTGGCAACAGCTATCGACCATCATCAATTACTCCTTCATTTTCAACCGAAAGTTGAGATGGCATCTGGCATCATTCGCGGAGCCGAAGCACTGATCCGGTGGGAACACCCAGTAAGAGGAAATGTTCCACCGGCGGCATTTATCCCACGTGCCGAAGAAAGCACCCTCATTCATTCCGTCACGGAATTTGTCTTGAACCAGGCCATGGCCACGATCCGGCTTTTTCAACAGAAGGAAATCGATCTGAGCGTGGCTGTCAATGTGTCAACGAGGAACCTTTCCGAGCCTGGATTTGCAGAGTTGGTCGCCCGTCTGATGGAAAAATATCAGCTTGAAGGGAAAGATGTTGAACTGGAGGTAACAGAAAGCGCTTTATTGTTGGATGTCGACCAGGCTATTACCGAACTCAACAAACTGAGCCTATTGAACATCGACCTATCAATTGACGATTATGGAACAGGTTATTCGTCACTTCAATATCTCCATAAGTTGCCGATGTCAAATATCAAAATCGATCAATCATTCATTCGCCGATTAGACGTCGACCGTCAGGTAATCCACATTGTGGAAGCCACTATCAAAATGGCGCACAGTCTCGGCATGAAGGTGATAGCGGAAGGAGTAGAGACCCCCGAAGCCTACAACATCCTCAAGGAAATAGGTTGTGATTTTGCGCAGGGATATTTGATTGCCCGTCCCATGCCGGATGAAAATTTTGGGAGATGGTACAAAGGCAATGGCGGTAGATACCCGTGAGAATGCCGATGTACTACCCC
>JAVEVM010000439.1:0-4288 GCA_034005055.1 Desulforhabdus sp.
GAGTGAACCATAGCTTCCGCCCAACTCTTATTTCCTACAGCATGGACATGTGAATAGCTGGCCAGGGTATTCTTATAGCACAAGCCATCCCAACCCGCTACTATTCCATGCCCCTTCTGCAACCGGAATACAAAAGGTAACGATGAATCGCAGCCAATAACCCGTGAATAGTGGAACTCATGCCCTTTGAACCTGGCACCTTTAGCAAAAAAAGGATTTTCGCGCACACACTCCAGGATGGTGTAGCCATGTCCCTGAGGTTTTGCTTCCAGCACCACATCGTAGGGAAAAATCCCGGTCATGGGGAACTTGCATCCTTTGTGAAGAATATTTGCACACAAAAACATCAATCCGCCACATTCGGCGTAAACGGGTAGACCCGCATCGATTTCCCCCCGCAAAGACTCGCGGAAGACTGAGTTTGCGGCGAGAATTCTTAGATGAGCTTCCGGAAACCCTCCCCCGATGTAAAGGGCATCCACGGTAGGCAGCGGGCAATCTTCAAAACTGGAAATTTCCTGGAGTATTGCGCCTCTTTCCTGCAATGCCTCCAGATTTTCGGGATAGTAAAATTGAAAAGCGGCATCACGAACAATTCCAATGGTTACCGGCTTGCTTGCATAGACCGATGCACCCGTTTGCACCGCAGTTGCAGGCCAGCCGAGTGTATCCGCCGATTCAGCTATTCGCCACAGAGCTCCCAGATCCACGCACTCGCATGTCCTGGCGGCAGCCCACTTCATTGCCTCTGCAGCATTGTCCGCTTCTTGAGGCGGAACCAGGCCCATATGGCGCTCAGGAAAGAACATGTTGCCTTCCTTTGGCAAGACTCCCACCACCGGCACTCCACAGTACTTTTCGATGGCTCCTTGCAGGATCTTCTCATGCCGCTTTCCGGCAACTTTATTCAAGATGATCCCAGCGATTCTGACCTCTGGATCCAATTGCTGGCAGCCTAAAACTAAAGCAGCCGCAGTACGCGTCATCTTGGTGGCATCAAGCACCAGTACCACCGGTGCGCTGAGCAGCTTGGCAAGCTCGGCGGTGGAAAAACTCCCCTGCACATCCACTCCATCGTACAGCCCGCGATTACCCTCAATCAAGCCGACATCGCCCTCACCGGCACGCTGAACGAAGGAGAGAAGCATTTCGTCAGATTTCATCAGAAAGGGATCAAGATTATAGCAGGGGCTTTGAGCTGCTACCGACAGCCAGCCTGCGTCAATATAGTCCGGACCCTTCTTGAACGGCACCACTCGCAGCCCGCGCTTGATTCGCCAAGCCGCGGCGACGCCCAGAGAAACCACCGTTTTGCCGGCTCCTCCCCGTAGTGCAGCGATCACCAGCCGTGGTTTTTGAAAGATCATGAGATTTCTCTCTCAGAGAAGCACACCGGGAAGCGAAGGCTCCCCGGTGCACCGATACCTTGATACCGTTAGAACTTGAACTGCGTAGTCGTTCTCCAGGTGGTCATAGCCAAGCGGTAGTCGTCGATGTGCTCGTGCTTGAATTCCAGACCGGTTGTTTCGAAAAAGCGCTCCCAACCGATTCGGTTGATCCAGTCGCCAACACGTTCATAACGGCGTCCACCGGAAGCATAAGCCTCTACGATCTTCTTGATGGTATTCACCGTAGTGGGCCACCGCGGCGGTTCATTTGGAATGTACGGAACGGCCAGTTTTGAGAACATCGGAGTCGAAAGGACATTAGACACTTTCCCGCCGACCCACAGGGCAATACCGTCACCTTCTGCATTGGCCAGTGGCAGAGCCGGGCACATGGTGTAGCAGTTTCCGCAGAACATGCAGCGGCTGTTATTGATTTCGATACTCTTCATTTCACCCACTTTTTTCGGCTTGATGGCGGCCGTCGGGCAGGCGGCGATTACCAGCGGAATTTCGCATACATTCCCGACGCGATCATGCTCGATCAAGGGGGGTTTTCGGTGCACGCCCAAAATGGCGATATCCGAGCAGTGGACCGCACCGCACATATTAAGGCAGCAAGCCAATGCAATGCGTACCTGGGCAGGCAGCTTGTGCGACCCGAAGTATTCAAAAAGCTCATCCATAACCGCTTTGACAACGCCGGAAGCGTCAATTGCCGGAGTATGGCAATGAGCCCAGCCCTGCGTATGGACAATATTGGTGATGCTTGCGCCGGTACCGCCCTTTGGAAACCAATTGCCACGGCTCCCCAGATCGTCGATCAGCGGTTGCAGCTTGCTCTTGTCGCTCACCAGAAACTCGACATTGTTTCGGGTTGTCCAGCGCACGTAGCCATCGCAATATTTATCAGCAATGTCGCAGATTTCACGGATCAGGTCGACACTGATGAGGCGTGCCGCTCCAACGCGCACGGTGTAAAGCTCGGCTCCCGTTTCGGAAACATGCACCAGCACACCCGGCTCAAGTATTTCATGATACTTCCACTTGCCATAGTTGTCTTTCACAATGGGAGGGAAGAACTTGTCGTACTTGGGAGGACCAATATCTGTTATTCGATCTTTCAAAGGGTCATTAGGATCAAAAGCCATAGTCTAACCTCCTAAGCTTGATGCCGTGAACGGAATGCTTTGATATCATGTTCCCAACCACCGGGGACTTCTGACGGATCATAGAAAATGTATGGATTGAAGCGCGGAGTATTGACCATACGTGGATCCGGAGTCAGGTCACAGGCTTTCAGAAACTCTTGCAAGCCTAAACGCTGAATCAACTCACCCAAGCGTTCACGGTTCTTGCCATGCTCCATCCACCAATCCCACATCTTTTCAACGAATTCCTTGAATTCGTCATAAGGCGCCTCCATTTTCATAAATGGAATAACTACGCTGGAAAGCTGTGCGCCTTCCAGGATAGGTGCCTTGGCTCCCACCAGAATGGTAGCGCCGGTATCGGTACCGGGACGCAGTGCCCGGGGCAGCACGCGAATGCAGTGCATGCAGCGAACGCAGTCTTCATCCCAAATCTTCAGGTTCTTGCCGTCCCATTCCATGCAGCGGGTCGGGCAAAGATCGATGACTTCAGCTTTAATGTCGACGGTACGCTTTTCCGAGGTATGACCGTGGCCTTGAGGGGAAAGCTCTCCCGCCACATAAGCGCGGACCGCTTCCTGATCGATCCGGATCTGATCACGCCATGTCCCGATAATGGAACAGTCGGCACGGGCAATGGCCGCAACGCAGTCGCAAGCGCAACCGGAAGATTTGAATTTGAATTTATAAGGGAACATGGGCCGATGGAGCGCATCCTGATACTCCATGGTAAGGTCGTAAATGATATCCTGAGTGTCTAGACAGGACCATTCGCAACGTGCTTTGCCCACGCACCCTTCCGGTGTTCTAAGGTTGGAGCCCGAACCACCCAAGTCCATCCCGAATTCATGGGTCAACTCGTAAAAAACGGGTTCCAGTTGGTCAGTCGTAGTTCCCAATAAAACAATATCTCCAGTGGAGCCATGCATATTGGTCACACCACTGCCTTTTTCTTCCCACATATCACATAACTTGCGCAAAATCTCAGTGGTATAAAATTTGCTTGCTGGTTGATTCACACGGATAGTGTGAAAATGGGCCACCTCAGGAAACAGGTCCGGACGGTCGCAGTACCGACCGATAACCCCGCCGCCATATCCGAACACACCAACAATACCACCATGCTTCCAATGGCCTTCCTTATCCCGATAGGACATTTCCATCAGTCCTAGCCAATCTTCACAGGTGGGCTTGCGGACCGCCATTCGTTTCATATCCGACACGAAACTCGGCCATGGCCCCTTTTCCAACTCATCAAGCATAGGAGTTGCATGCTTTAGCGCCATTCGATATACCTCCTTTAGCCAATCCATCGCTACTAGTAATAGCTATCAGACCAATCTTCCAGGAAACAACAAGATCTTTCTCCCCCTTCACCCCCTTCCAATGGATCAAATTCTATTTCGATCATTACTGAGTTTGTTCTATGATCTGCCAAACCCATCCTGACCCGGCCGAGTCCGGGTTCAATTCATTCCTTTTTCTTCCTTGTCCACGTCCCCCTCACCGGGAAGCATATACATTGTCGTGCTGCCACTGGACCAATATTTCAGTTTACCTTCGTTGACCAGTTCATTGATAACCTTTTTTGCTTTCATCATTTTCATTTCAGGCACGGCTTTGCACAAGTCATTGAAATACAGTTTACTTTTCTTTTGGCTCTTGACATAATCTAAAACCTTTTGTTTTTCTTCCTCACTCATGACAAGCTCCTGTTATATTTATGGATTCATGTAACCGGGATATTGGGTC
>JAVEVM010000440.1:0-4281 GCA_034005055.1 Desulforhabdus sp.
ATTATCGGACAGCTGGAATCATTTTAATTGTGTTGATCATTTCCGCCCTTGGGTTCTTATTCGGCAAGAAGTGGCTCTCAGCAGCCGGCAAAGCAGGGGTGTCATCCCATCCTGGCACGGCGCTCATGCGGCAGCAATGGGGGCCGAATTCGTCGATGGGCTGCCCAGTTGGCGGCCTGCGATGCCCGGAATGCGGTCAAATTCTCTCCCTGGACAGTATCTTCTGCAGAACTTGTGGAGCCACGGTTAAGCCGCCTCCTGCGACCGTGAAGTGCCGTGAGTGTGAAAGGCTGATGCCGGAAGACAGCAAGTTTTGTCCATATTGCGGAAAGCCGGTCCGAGTCACGGGAAAGGATTGCCCCCAATGCGGTGGAACAATCAGTGAACAGGCTCAATTCTGCTCCCACTGCGGCGCCAAGCTTGGCTAACTGCATTCAAGTGCCATCGCATAGCAGTGAAGCATGCAGGAATGAAGAACAGGCTTTTAGGACTTCTGTTGTTTACGTGTATTGATGGGAAAGATCTACTATGCGTCGTCCGGCCCCACGGATTAACGCTCTCGGCTTTTCACTCTTTGTGTGGCTGAGCTGTCTTGCGCGAATCTATTGGCCTTGCGCCGCGGCTCAGGCAGTCTCTCATCCGCCCAACATCATCCAGCTCCTGACCTTTTCCAATGAGCGTGTCATCGCTTTAACTGAGGACAAAAGAGGCCTTTTCTATTCAACGGATGCAGGCAGAAAGTGGAGGCAGCCCGCCAATCTGCCCGACGCTTACTTGTATTCCGTCTCGGCAGGTGCCGACGGCAATCTCTTCCTGACAACTTCCTCCGGAATTCTCCGTTCGCAGGACGGTGGCGCCAACTGGTCCCATCTCTCTGATTTGAAGGCCGCTCTTGTTGTGTTTGCTCCGGACGATGCGGGCGCTCTTTGCAAGATTTGGGGGAAAGGATTGTTTCGCACTTCACCCGGTTATTTCAGCGAGACTGAAATGGACAACAAGGCGCAAGTCGCACAAGAGCGGGCCGAGCTGAAATCAAAAATCAACGAGGCCTGGACCGAGTTGATGCGACTGCGGGACATGCCCGAGAGCTCCCCGGAAAAGCGAGAGCTCCTGCACCAGTATAGAAGATGGCAAACCTTGCAGGAACAGGATGAAAAGCTTCGAGAATCCGGCAAAGCAGGTCTAAGTGAAGTTGTCGGGCTCCCTGAAGCACCCGTCCGGACGGCGATTTTTAGAAGTCAAAGTGAAGCATTCGCCGGTTTTTTCGGGCAAGGCATCTACCGCTCTACAGATGGTGGAAAAACCTGGCAGGAAGCAAATAACGGTCTATCCAACCGGCACCTTTTGACGCTTGCAGCAAGCCCGGAGGGAAAAATTTATGCCGGCACTTACGGTGGCGGCTTGTTTCACTACTCCGACCGCAGCCGCTCCTGGTCGCTGCTCAAAACCGGCCTCAAAGATGGCATTGTCCAATGTATCGCCTTTGCGCCGTCGGGCCTCATGATGATCGGAGCGCGCAGGGAAGGCGTGCTCCTGTCCCGAGATCAAGGGCAGACCTGGAGCCGCTCAACACAAGCGCTGCCCGGTGCCAATATCCAGTCTCTTGCTGTCGGCTCCGATGGTGTGCTTTACGCGGGAGCCTACGAGAAAGGCCTGTTTGTCTCCCGTGATGAAGGCCGGACATGGGGCTTGCGCTCATTCGCTTATTTGTCCTACGTGAAACAGGTTGCGGCAGACGTCAGCGGGCTCTGGTATGTGGATGTGAAAGGGATAGGTCTATTGAAAAGCTTCGATAAGGGACAGAGCTGGGATCCGGTGGAACTGCCGTTTCCCTATCATCCATCCTTTACCCTTGCGGTTGGTGATGGCGGTTTGCTGGTGGCGGGCACGCTGGAATCAGCAGTGCATGTTTCGCAAGATCAGGGAGAGAACTGGCAAAAACTGATGACCGGCCTTACCGGCAAAGGAGTCCATGCGTTGCGGGGGAGTCCGGCAGGCGAGGTCTATGCTGCCTCTTCCGAGGGCAATGCACTTTGCCGCCTTGCTCATGGCTTCAGGTGGGAAAAGATAGTTGCCACAGATGAGAACGGCGGCGATTACACCTGCTGGGACGTGGTATTTCTGCCTGATTCGGAAGCGGTCGCTTACGGCTACAACGACATATTGATTTCTCGCGGTCAATTTCAAGTGTGGCAGCGGACGCGCTTCGGGCAGGCCTTCGAAGGTCTGTGGCTGGATCTCCACGGCCGCATTTGGACCAAGCGTATGCTCTCCATGTTTTTCTTGGCCGACGACGGCGAATGGAAAGAAAGCAGCGATCTGCCCAAAGACCGCTACACGCAGTTCGCGCGACTCAATGACGGCCTTTATGCGGCAGTTCGGATGGGAGGCGGGGTGGATGTTCTGCGCTGGACCGGCAGCGCACTGGAATTTGTACGAAAAGGACTCGAAGACAAGATGATTCTGGGATTGGCGGCAGATCGGGAGAATACGATTCTAGCGGGCTCCGAGACGGGTCTCTGGGCTTCCGGTGATTTCGGCGAAAGCTGGCATGAAATTGAAGTGCAGTATTGAAGTTTTGCAGGGAGAGAGAATATGAAATTCCTGTTGAGACCTCTGATGACCGCCTGCACTCTGCTTCTGGCTCTCTTGCTCTGGTGGCGTCCGGCCGAACGGTTGATTGAAGTAAAGCCGGTCGACTGGGCCAAAGAGTATGAAAAATTGCACACCCCTGCCGACCAGGTCCTGGACACGATGGGATTCTACCGGGAGATCATCCGATCGTCAAAAGCTCATCTGCCGCTTACCGAATTCATCGCCGAGGAAACCGAAGGAGAGCTCGTCCAGGCAGACAGCGAGGCATGGCGCGACTGGTATTCCGGTCATTTTTCGGGAGATTCCAACATTCATCGCGGTAGACTCTATTTCCAACCCGATGCTCCACCCTTTGCCGGATTGCATAAAGAACGCGGCTATATTGAAATCCGCGCCGGCGGTGACGTCGATTTCCTGTTCTTTGCGACGGTTCCGGCCAGGTATTTCTCCGATCTGAATATCCCGCCAGTGCTTCGCTACCCGTTTCGAAAAGAAGCCGCTGCAGTGCTGCTTGCGGCGCTTGCCTTAATGGCTTTGAACAGATTCTACCGGGGACCGAGCGATCCGGCGGCAGAAAGCACCGCAGGCAAGGGATGCAAGGTTTTTGTGGCTGCCTTGGCCGCCGGTTTGGCTCTCATTGCTTTACCGTTTTTTTATTATGATTTTGAAGGGTATATTCCCGCATTCTTCATTGGATTCTTTGTGCTGCTTGTCGGCCTTGTGGGACTGGCTATGTTTGGCTGGCAGATGCACATCCTGAGAAACATTCTGAGCGGCAAAGATCTTTTGGCCCATTGGCGATACGATTCCGAGGAATGGAAACGCTTTGTCGAATGGGAATTCCAGGAGGAGAAAGGAGAGAAAACCGGCCTGTGGCTGTTCATCTCCGCGATTATTGTGGTGGTGGGCTTGGGGTTCCTGCTGATCATGAGGGATGCGGCGGCGGCCTGGGTGTTCCTGTTTATGCTGGGATTGATTCCACTCCTCTGGATAATCGCCGTGCTGCTGCCCAGGCTCACTTACCGCCACAATATCAAGGGGCCGGGGGAAGTCTATATCGGGACGGCCGGCCTGTATATGAACGGCTCGGTGCACACCTGGCGCCTGTTGGGCTCGCGCTTTGAGGCTGCGGAATACCGTGAAAAGCCCTTGCCCATGCTCGCGATCCTCTATTCCTATCTCATGGTGTCAGGTCGATCCTTGTTTATCTTCCGCCAATATGTAGAAGTGAGAGTGCCGGTGCCGGCAGGCGAGAAAGAACAAGGGAAGATCATTGCGCAGACACTGCAAGCCAAAAAAAATAAGCAGGCTGAAAAACAAGATGCTCAGGCAAGCCCATGATAGATCGCAGCTGGGGTGGTGAAAATGCCGGCCGGAACGGCCGCGAAATCAATCCGCTTTTTATGCCCTGAAAGGGCTTCATAAATTAGCCCAGGGTCAGCGAAGCGCCACCCTGGGTCAGAGGAAGTCCCACAACTGGATTTTACCCTGAAAGGGTTACATAGGCAGCTCCGAACATTTCTTACGTAACCCTTCCAGGGTATGTGGGTTGGTGTCGTCCCTGCCCCAGGGTGGCTGACCCTGGGCTGGTATATTCAACTCCTTCGGGGCAAACAAGTGCGACGTTTTCGCGGAACAAAAACCGAATCGATTCAGTCTATTTTCACCACCCCAGTCTGCAGCCGT
>JAVEVM010000441.1:0-4272 GCA_034005055.1 Desulforhabdus sp.
GCAGGAGCGTGAGAACGAGGGTACTTAGGCTCGCTGGTACGACCACAGGAGTGTTGGCACGAGACATAAGCTCGTCGGCAAGACACAGGCTCGTCTGATCGACACGCAGGAGCATCGGAACAACACGTCTGAATGAGGGAGCACACAGGGCTCAGACGACACACGCGGGTTCGTCGAAACCGGGGAAACCAGTACGCATGGAGTATGGAAACAAGTGGCTGACCAGGAGTGTGGGAACTAGAAGGCTGGGAGTGTCGTACGAGAAGAGTCATCGCTCACTATCCCGCTCCTAGCGCCGCATGTCAGCCATCTCCCGGTTGGCTGTGCAATGGAAGAGGCATTCACCCTGCTCCACACCCCTAATGCCGCATGAGCTTTGCGATGCTTACGGTGCGGTCCCCCAGCATATTTGTGTAACTGCCCAACTCGTTATCATACCAACCATAAATTACGGCTTGCGTAACCGGTACCTGAATGATTTTGCCTTGCTGAGAAATTTCTACTTGCTCGCCTCCTTCGGCGATGCATGCTTTCAAAATGCGGTCGGCATCGAAGCGCACGGCCACCGTGCGGGTGTGGTTTTCATGCCCCTCGATTACGGCGGCGGCTCTGGGCATCCCAATGATATCCGAGGAAACATTCTGCTCCTCGGAGTAGAGCAGGTAGTTACCTGGATAGTGCTCCGCGGCCTGTTTGTAGATGTCGTTTATCTTTTCGCGACTGATCGGATTGCGCAGACTTTCATCTTGGAACAAGACCACCAAAATGATCAGAGAGCCCGTGGTCACGGGCACCCGCACAGACTCGGCAATGAAGCCGATTTGATTCATTTCCGGAATGACCAGCCCCAGAGCTTTCGCTGCGCCGGTGGTGGTTAAAATGATGTTGTTCATCACCGAGCGATTTTTCCTCAGATCAGATGCTTTGGCTTTCGGGGCGCGGTCTAATACTGGCTGGGAGCTCGTTGAGGCATGCACTGTGGACATGGAAGCGGCCAAGATGCGCTCGGCTCCAAAATAGTCCAACAAAGGCTTCATCATATAAGCCAGACAGGTTGTGGTGCAGGATGCAGCCGACACAAACACGTGTTTTTGGGGATCGAAGTCGGCATCGTTTATACCCATAATGGTGGTGACGGCATCAGCCGGCATCTCTCTGCCTTTGTCTTTGATTTTGTAAGGGGCGGAAACGATGATTTTTTTTGCCCCTGCTGCCAGATGGCCGCGGGCGGAGCCCTTCGGATCATCGGCGGGAACGGTGGGATCCAGGAAAGCACCGGTTGCATCAACCACAAGGTCCACACCAAAATCGCGCCACGCAATATTGGCGGGGTTTCGATGCTTGCGCAAAAAACTTGTCTTGACACCGTTGATGCGCATGCTTCCCTCATCTTCATTCAGCTCCTCGATGACTCGTCCTGCGCGGCAACCAAACAAGAAGTTGGCTAAATTCCCATAGGTCGAATCCTTCTCCACAAAATGCGCAATATCTTCCAGTCGGGTGCCCACTTCACGGCCGATGTTAACGATCAACTCCGAGAAGTATTGGCGCTCCACCTGATGCCAAATGGTGAGCTTGGCAATTCTTCCCAGGCCGTTCAAGCCTAACTTCATGGGAACGAGCTTCTCTTCATTGTTCATGAAAACCCTCCTGTAAAGTTGTTGAAAAGGGTGCTCCGTGTTTTTGAATCAGCCGATCGACGGTATATCCATGTTTTCCGTTTCGTGGTAGCCGAGATAGATAGATCCACTTCGACCATCAATGGCGATCATATCCCCCGTGCGGATGATGTGATTGTCGATGACACATTTCCTCTCCAATTCCCACACCTTCATCTTACTAAACCCGACCACGCACGTTTTTCCCAGTCGATGGGCGACGATAGCCGCATGGGAGGTTGCTCCTCCCCGCCCGGTGAGTATGCCGTCGGCAACGGATATTTCGTGAATATCATCCGGGACCGTATCCGATCGCAAGAATATGATCGGCTGACCGATGTACTCTTCGCGCAAACGACGAATGGAATCCATATCGAAAGCCACTTTTCCGCAAAGCGCTCCGCCGCTTACTCCAATGCCGCCGCCCAGATAGGCCTTTTGAAGCTCGGCAGTGGCCATGAAGACCGGATAGACGCGTTTTATTCGCGGTGCCATGTTCCGAGTCTGCAGAATGTAGAGCCCGTCCTCATGGTCCCCCTGAAAAGTGAACTCTACTTCTTGAGGAGCCCAATTCTGGCCGTAGATCAGATCCTTGCCCACGTTTGCCAGTCGTTTGTAGACGTTTGGGAAAAGCGATTCAAGCGATTGTCCTTTGCGCTCGCCTTCCGTCATGCGCTGCTTTTCAGAGAGAGGCAAGGTCTCCACCAGTCCCCCGACCACATCCTCGCCCTGATTTCCCAGCGTGAAATCTCCGGTAGGATCGACTTCGTCCTCAGATGTCCACGGGTTGTGAGTGAACATAACGCCGGCTCCGGACCTCGTATCCAGGTTGCCGAAAACCATTGCCTGAATAGTGACGGTCGTCCCCCAATCCTCTGAAAGTCCCATTATTTGCCTGTAAGTTTTGGCTTTGGGCGAGTGCCAGGATTCCATTACCTGATGGATCGCGATGAAAAGCTGCTCTCTGGGAGAATCCGAAAAATCTATGTTATGGGCCTTGAGTGCATCCCGGTATGCCCGCGCAAGCTCTCGAATTTCCTGTCGTAAAAACTCCCTTTTTACATGCCGATCAAACTTCATTTTGTATTGTCGCATAATGGCATCGAACTCATCGCGCTGCATGCCGAAAGACATTCCCCAGGACTGCAGAAACCGTCGGTAGTTGTCCCAAGCGAACCAGTTTTCTCCGGTTTGCGCGATGAGGCCTTCCACAACTTTTTCATTGATACCGACATTCAAGAAGGTGTTCATCATGCCGGGCATAGAAACCGCCGATCCGCTGCGAACCGAAAGCAGTAAAGAATTATCGGGGCAGCCAAAGCACCTTCCGCTTACCTTCTCCAACTTTCTGATATGGTCCATTACTCGTTCTTCAAAGTCTTCGCTAGCCTGGGAGAAGCTCTCAATAACGCTTCGGCACCGGTAATATTCGGTGGTGATGACAAATGCCGGCGGCACCTGAACGCCGATTGAATGAAGATTTGCAAGATTGTAGCCCTTGTTGCCAAGGTGTATGAGATCGTGGGTAAGACGATGCGGTCGATAAATGTCGGAAATCGTTTTTTCCGGATCGTAACTGAGCAGCAGGTCGAGCTCGTCGGCACTTAGCACCTCTTTTTGGCCGGCCAATGTAGTCAATATGCTGGAAATAAAATGATCGAAATATTGCAGACCGAACGTTCTGGCGATGAGATCCCGCAGAAAGCTCTCGGAGACCCTCTGAACTTTCTCCGCCAAAGTCTCACCGCGGCTCTCCCGGCGATGACGCGGCAACAGCCTGTCCTGTCCCAGCTGCTGAATGATCTGATTGAGATTTGCCTCATGTACGGCATTGTAATTGGTTTGAATGATTTGTTGAATCGCCTCGGAAAAACCCCGAAAAATATCCATATATTGCGAGTGGGAGAAGCGGCGTACCGTTAAAGCTTTCTCGAAGAGCTCGGCCTGCAGCTCCAGGCGATTTGAGGTAATGCCATCAATGGCCAACGCCTTGATGAACAGTGGAATGACTTTGGCGATTCTGAAGAAATAGGCTCTAGTGATAAAACTTAAATCGAATGAAAAAATGATCTCCTCAAACAGCACATTGGCAAGATTTTCCAGACGAAATGTCAAGCCCAGCGCATCGAATTTGGGCTCATTGTACGATCCATACATGGATGGGATATCAACGGCAATATGTCTCTTGTAATATATATTCTCCAGGATCTTCATATCGGTTTGGGTGAGTATAACCGCTTTGAGCCCCATCAAATAATTCAAAATCGCGCTAAGCTTCAAGAATGCATCGGGATTTTTGAGCGCATCCAAGAGCTTCGAGGGATCTGGCAGGCCCAGTTTGGCCGCCCGTTCCAGATGAATGTGAATGTCCTTGAAGCTCAAGGCATATTTCTCATGCAACATTTGGTATAGTTGAATGAAGAGAAAGGCGCGCTGTCGTTCGCGGCTGGAGATATAGGGAACATCTTTAATTAGACCCCAGGCATCCTCTTCAGACAAATCCAGCAGATCCTTCACATGAGGGATATTGGTTTGTTCGAATATTTTGCAGAAGATGCGGTGAACTTCATCGACCAGCGGCCCGGTGGTAGCGATGGCACTGTATATTTCTGCG
>JAVEVM010000442.1:0-4269 GCA_034005055.1 Desulforhabdus sp.
GGAAGCCCGTTACGATCCGCACCCTTGATCCTCCCCTGCATGAGTTCCTGCCAAGCGATCGGAAAGATATCGAGAAATTGGCGGGCGATATGGGTGTGCCTCTCGAACAAGTACAGGCGAAGATCCAGAGCCTGCATGAAGCGAATCCAATGCTTGGGCATCGCGGTTGTCGGCTGGGCATAATCTTTCCAGAAATCACTGCCATGCAGGCTCGTGCCATCATTGAGGCGGCTTGCGAGGTGAAGCAGGAGGGAATAGATGTCCGTCCGGAAATAATGATTCCACTGGTAGGCCATGTTGCTGAATTGAGAAATCAAAGAATAGTCGTCGAAGAGGTTGCCCAGGAAGTCATGAAAAGCACCGGCACGCAAGTGGAGTACACCGTCGGCACGATGATTGAGGTGCCGCGGGGAGCGCTGACGGCAGATGCGATAGCTCAAGAAGCTCAATTTTTCTCGTTTGGCACGAATGATCTTACCCAAACCGTATACGGTATTAGCCGGGATGATGCCGGTAAATTTCTGCCCGGCTATCTCGAAGCGAAAGTCTGGGAGCACGATCCATTCGACCGATTGGATCAGGTGGGGGTAGGACAGCTTATGAAGATTGCCGTTGAAAAAGGCCGTTCCACGCGGCCCGATCTCAAGATCGGCATTTGCGGTGAGCATGGCGGCGAGCCGAGCTCGGTAGAATTCTGCCACCGAATAGGCTTAAATTATGTGAGCTGCTCTCCATATCGTGTACCCATAGCAAGGCTGGCTGCCGCTCGCGCCGCGATCAGGGAAAAGAGTGCGAAGAGCTAGTGCTGTCCTTTACCCACGATTCATGCTGGGAAGTCCCCCCTCGTTCCCAAACTCTGTTTGGGAAAGCACTTGGGCGGCAAAGAAACGGAGTTTCCCGGTCATTTACGTGCCCAAACAGAGTTTGGGCACGAGTAGTGGAGTTTGGGCACGAGAGGTAGAGTGGAACTTGGGCATGATGGAGGGACAGAGTCTGGGGCATTCGGGGCTGCAGCTCAATGATATCCTAAAGGAGGTGACTGGCTTCCTGCACCGGCCCCTCCAAAGAGATGTGGGTAAAGGGCAAGGCTAGTGAGAAGAGTCGGTCGGATTCAGTGCGAGCTCTTCAACAGGGGATAACATTTATGGAACGCCCGATCCGCCTGCGGCGCTCGATCCTTTCGGTTCCATCCAATCGGGAGAAGATGGTCGGCAAGGCCTCCTCCCTATCGGCTGACGTCATAATGCTGGATCTGGAGGACAGCGTTCCGGTTCAGGAAAAAGAGCAGGCACGGTCCCAGGTTGCGTCCGCTTTTCGGGAGGGTCGGTGGAGCCACAAAGTCAGGGCTTATCGGATCAACGGCATGGACACTCCCTTTGCCTATCGCGATATTATCGAAGTGGTGGAGGCTGCGGGTGAGCATATCGACGTTATTGTGGTTCCTAAAGTCAATAAAGCAGATGAGATTAAGGCAGTCGACTATCTTTTGACGCAGATCGAAATGCGCATGGGCTGGCGCAATCGAATCGGTCTTGAAGCTTCCATTGAGACAGCCGAAGGAATGCTTCGAATTGAGGCAATCGCTTTCAGTTCTCCACGTTTGGAGGCACTTGTCTTCGGGGTTGCGGACTATTCGGCGTCTCTTTCTGTAAAAAACAGGGGAATGAGCGGACATGGAGAAGCGGAAGATTTTTACCCGGGCCATCGCTGGCACTTCCCTTTGAGTCGTATGGCAATGGCTGCCAAGGCCGCCGGCCTTGCAGCCATTGACGCTCCTTATGGCAATTACAAAGATCCGGCAGGACTGGAAAGATCCTGTACACTGAGTGCGGGACTGGGCTATGACGGCAAATGGGCCATACATCCGGATCAGTTGGAGATCATAAATGATATCTATTCCCCATCGGAGGAAGACGTTGAGCGCTCTCGAATCATTCTTGAAAAGTACAGAGAGGCGCAGGCAAAAGGCTACGGCTCTTTTTCCATCGAAGGCAAAATGATAGACCGTGCATCCGTGCGTCTTGCACAAGTTGTTTCCGCTCAGTGGGATGCGATTTCTCGGAGCAGTAAATAAAACATATCAGCCTATCTGTAGATTATGTTGGACGATCCAAAGAACTTTTTATCTCTCATTTCACTTCCCTTTGATGGACAGCTCTTTTTCTACTCCGGATCCTAAACTTCACAATTCTTGCTACTGACCTTGAGATCGGCCGCAGGACATGATTCGGCGATCATTGGCTCACGTATGCGGCATTCTTGCCTGTTCAGGTGATTTGCGGTACGGTTCTATGATGCCCAAGTCGGTTCTGTTGAATAGATATCTCCATCAAAGAGAGGGCGACCACAAACTCTGCCGTGTACCTTGAGGGTTTGGTCGCGCAAAGACAATGGAAGGCAAAAAGAAAAAAACGACAAATAAATCTAGCGCCAAAAAAAGACCTGATCGTGGAAGTCACGAACTGCAAATTCTGATCGACATCTCCATGGCACTGCAGGGCTCTCCCCATCTGAAGGATGTCCTGCAACAAGCGTTGACGGCTATTTTGAGGACACTCCAATTCAAAATGGGAGCCATCTACCTGGTAAAAGACCAGGTCGACACGCAATGGACTGTTGAGCTGGCCGCACATCACGGATTCTCTTCCACCCTGGTGAGCTCGATCCACTCATTCTTTCTGGCACAAAAAAGCATTGACCGATTTTCATCGCAGCAACCGGTGCGGTGGTTCCCTCGCAGCAAAGTCGTTTTTTCTGATTTGCGAAAGCGCATGTTGGAGGAAAAAATCAATGAAATCCTTTGCATTCCGTTGTTGACTCAGAAGCGAGTTCTCGGTCTTCTCTATGTTACCAATGATGGCGTTTTGCAGTTGAAGTCGGATCGCAGCGAATTTCTGAAAGCCATCGGCTACCAAATCGGTGCGGCTATTGAGAATGCCCAGCTGTTTGACTCCGTCGAACGAGCCAAAACAGAGTTGGAAATAAGCTTTGATGCGATTCAACACTCGATTTTTATCGTCGACACACGCTGGAGAATTTATCGTATAAACAAGACGAGCGAGAGCGTCTACGGTGGAAACTTGATCGGCAGGAAATATACCGAAGTCATCTATAAGCAGGAACTGCCCCCTGCCACATGTCCGATCATGCAGTGTCTGCAAAGGGCTCGCCCGGTGCAAGGGGAGGGGCCTCATCCCCGTTGGGGCGGATGCTACAGCTATTATGCCTTTCCGGTCTTCAATACGGCGGGTGTGCAAGAGCGTGTGGTCTATTATGAGAAGGACGTGACGGAGGCCAGAAAAATCGAGCAGAGACTGCAGCAGAGTGAGCGTTTGAAGGCTCTTGGCACTCTGGCTGCGGGAATCGCGCACGAAATCCGCAATCCCTTAGCAACCATAAACTTCAATGCACAGATGCTGCAAAGAGAGCTTTCGCTCAACGCACAGCAGGAACAAATGTTTGAGGATGTGGCCAGAGAAGTCAAGAAGATTGATCGGATCGTGCAACAGGTACTCCATTTCGCCCGACCGCGGGAGCCCCAGTTCCTGCCGAATCAGTTGAATGAGATTGTCAGCGCTTGTAACGACCTGGCCAAAGTCCACCTGCGTAAGGCCGGTATTGAGGTCTTGTTGCAGCTGGATGAAGGGATTCCGTTGCGAATCATGGATTTTAATCAGATCAGTCAAGTTGTGATGAACCTTATTATCAACGCCATCGAGGCGATGCCGGAAGGCGGTAAAATCACTTTGAGGACTTTCCAGTCGGCGGATGCTTCAGCCATAGTATTGGAGATACGTGATACAGGACCCGGAGTATTGGAACAGGACAGGGAGAGGATATTCGATCCTTTCTTCACCAGAAAGTCCGAGGGCACAGGGCTCGGACTGAGTATCTCGCGGCAGATCCTGGAGCGGCATGGGGCCTTCATAGAGCTGGATAATCCATGGGGTGAGGGAGCCACCTTCCGCATCATCTTTCCTTTTGCAGCTACGGAAGGTATCGGTGCCTGTGCTGACAATCAACAGGCGCAGACAGCGCAACCGCTGTTTGATGAAGAGGCAGGCCCCCCTCAGGATCGATTTCGCCTCCATTGAGCCCCCACCTGCAGATATGCTACCTGCACTTTCAGCTGAAGTGCGGCTCTAGGAGCTTGTCCGAGAACTGTCATTTCGAGCCGAAGGCGAGAAATCTTGTGCTTGCAAGTGGCTGATTTTACAGATCTCTCACTACGCTACGCTCCGTTCGAAATGACAAAAGAGGCATTCTCGG
>JAVEVM010000443.1:0-4253 GCA_034005055.1 Desulforhabdus sp.
GACCGTGTAAATAGGTGCCCCAGACGGTATAATCTTTGGTGCCGGCCCCAATGATCTCACCGTCCTGGCGACGAATCATGGGGATCAGATCGGTGCATTCGGTTTGTCCGTGATGAATCTCATAGCCCTGAAGCGTTGTTCCCGACGGCAGATGAGTGCACCTGACCCGGGTCAGCGTCTTTTCCCGAGCCAGCACGGTCTGCACCGGAATAAGCCCCAGGCCCTGCAGGGTTTTGCCCCCCGATTCGATGCCGTAGGGATCCGCGACTTCCCGGCCGAGCACCTGGAACCCCCCGCAGATACCGATCACCTCGGTCTTCTTTGCGTCCGCCAGCTCAGCTATCCGGCGGTCGAATCCCGCCCGCCGCAGATAGCTTAAATCGTTAATGACATTCTTGCTGCCGGGCAAAATGACGGCATCCGGATTATCGAGATCCCGCGCCGAGCGTATGATTCGCAAACGGACATCGGGCTCCATGCGCAGCGGGTCGAAATCCGTGAAATTCGATATATGCGGCAGATCGATGACGGCAATCTCTACGCCTTCCCCTCGCGGAGCCTGGTCGTCAAAAGCGCCGCTTTTGAAGCCGACCGAGTCTTCTTCCGGAAGGCCCAAGTCTTTAAGGAACGGCACGACGCCGAGCACCGGGCGGCCGGTATGGCGTTGCGTATAGGCAATGGCGTCATCCAGCAAATTCTCTTTGCCTCGAAACTTGTTCACCACAAAGCCTGCTACCATCCGGCGCTCCCATTCGGCCAGCACTTCCATGGTGCCGATAAAGGAGGCAAAGACTCCGCCGCGGTCGATATCGCCCACCAGCAGCACCGGTGCATCAGCATAGCGAGCCATATTCATGTTAACGATATCGTGGTGTTTAAGATTGACCTCTCCGGGACTGCCGGCACCTTCCAGCACGATGGCGTCAAACTCGTCGGCCAGGGAATCGTAACCTTCCTTAGCCTTCTGAAAGGCTTCCGGTTTGTAGCGGATGTAGTCGGCGATTTCCATATTACCGACCGGATGACCCTGGACGATGACCTGCGAACCGGTGTCGCTGCTTGGCTTGAGCAAAACAGGGTTCATCCGCACGTCAGGATCGAGTCGACAGGCCTGGGCTTGAACCGCCTGGGCGCGCCCCATTTCACATCCGTCGCGGGTGACAAAAGAGTTCAAAGCCATATTTTGGGATTTGAACGGCGCTACCCGGTAACCGTCCTGCAAAAGGATGCGGCACATGGCCGCCGTAAGGATGCTTTTGCCGGCATTGGAGCCGGTCCCCTGAAACATGACGGCAGGCACCTTGCGCCGTTTCCGCGGGGTGCTTCGAGCCAATCCGAAGGCGGCCCGGATGGATTGCAG
This sequence comes from Desulforhabdus sp., assembly GCA_034005055.1. Lineage (GTDB taxonomy): Bacteria > Desulfobacterota > Syntrophobacteria > Syntrophobacterales > Syntrophobacteraceae > Desulfoferrobacter. Next base: position 1,361 of record JAVEVM010000443.1, read on the forward strand.
GAGACGGTCGTTTTCCTTTTTCGTGCGCACCGCAACGCGGAAAAAACGGGTATCCAGTCCGTCATAGTTAGCGCAAACTCGGATCATGATTCCTTTTTCGAGCAATCGCCGAGCCAGGGCGGGAGCATCGATGTCCGAGCGATCGATCCGCGCCAGCAGAAAATTCGCCTCACCGGGATAGACCGTCAGGTCCTGCACCGAACGCAGCTGTTCCGAGAGACTTTCGCGCAGCTTGCGTACCGTCTGCCTGGTCTTTTCAGCGTAGTCGTGATCCTGTAAAGCCTTTTCGCCGACCGCCTGCGCCAGCGTATTGACCGACCAGGGCGGCATGACTTTGCGCAGTTGGTCGGACAAAGCATGATCGGCGATCGCGCAGCCCAGGCGCAGACCGGGAATCGCATAGAATTTGGTGAGCGAGCACAGCACCACCACGTTGGAAGGTCGATTGCGGGTCAGACGATCCATTCCTTCGATGAAATCAGCAAAGGCCTCGTCGATCACAAAAATCGTGGATGGATGACGGGCGGCGATATGGCGCAAAGCTTCCGCGCTGAAGGTCATACCGGTAGGGTTGTTGGGCTGGCCCAGAAAGACGATTTCATCCCCTTGGAGCACTGACTCGAGGACGGAAAGATCGAGCCGAAAGGTCTCCTCTTCCCGCAGAAAGACATTCTGCACCGCTATTCCGGCCAGTTCCGCAACCTTCCTGTAATCGACGTAGGCAGGCACAGGGATCACTGCCCTCGGCCTTTGCGCTATCTTTGGCAGTGCATAGAGGATCTCCGTAGATCCGTTGCCAACGAGAACCTGCTCGGCAGGTATTCCATACTGTTCGGCAAAACTCTGCGCAAGCACCGATGCACAAGGGTCAGGATAATGGACGAGGGTGCTGATGCGGGAACTGATTAGCTGACGAAGCCATTCGGGCGGCCCCAGGGGATTGATGTTGGCGGAAAAGTCGAGCAGCTCTCCGGCATCCCATCCGGCTGATTTTGCCAGCGCCCACACATTTCCGCCGTGTCCGTAAGTCAACATGTTACATACCTTGATTTTGAGGGTGGATTCACGGCAGTTTTTCCGCATACCGCGCCAGAGCATAGAGTAGGAATCCCAGGCGATTCATATATTGCAGCACTTCCGCACGCTCCAGTTCCCCTGCTTCGTGCAGACTGACCATGCTGCGCTCGGTGCGGCGTATGACGGAGCGGGCCAGATCCAGAGCGGCACTCACAGGGTTCTCGCCGGGGTCGATGAAATGGCGGGGCAGCGGCACTTCTTTCTGCAAATCCTCGATCCACACCTCGATTTTGGCAATGTGATCCGGTTCAACTTGTGCCGCCAGGCGAGCGGAACCGGTACTCGACAGCTCGGCACCCAGAAGAACCAGGTCCTTTTGTATGGACGAGATTATGCTGCGGATCTGCTCACTTTTGGCAAAAGCTTTGGCCAGTCCCAGGGCGGCATTGGATTCATCCAGGTTGCCGCAGACTTCGATGCGAAGATGAGATTTCGACACTCTTTCGCCGGATAAGAGACTGGTTTGTCCGCGGTCCCCTCGCTTGGTCGATTTGATGATCTTTTTGTCATCTACCCGTTCTTTTGCCACCTGAGTATCGTTCGCCTTTTCCAATTTCGCACTCCATCGGGTGTGGTTTTTCTGTCGCGTGTATTTCATCGTAGCATCCGCTTCTGCAAGGTTGCGTCTCGGCAGATCCATTTGAATCAGGCCGGCCGAGGCATGAGGTCGGAGCCGCGAGCAGGCAACCGCCCTCAAAAGGAATGGGATTATATACACGCTTGGCTAAAACTGCCAACACTTAAGCGCTCTATTATCACATAGACAATTGAAGCTTGACAGGATGAGCCGTTTTTTTCTATAGAGCCTATGAAAGTTAAATGGCATCTGGATGCTGGCCGATTTGGCCGTAACAGGGAAACCGGTGCGATTCCGGTACGGACCCGCCGCTGTGATCGGGGACGAATGCCGCACGAAGCCACTGTGGAGACGGAGGAGAGAAGACGGAAGTCGGAAGTCGGACGGTGAAGAGACACAAGCGTCCGACGAAACGGAGCGAGTTTTTCCGACTTCTGAATTCCGACTTCCGATTTTCGACGGGAAGGCGCGGCGAGTAGGACGATCCGAAAGTCAGAAGACCTAACATCCGGTTGCATCTGAGGAGATGGCAAATCCTCAGGCGCGTTTCAATGCGCTTGGGGATTTTTTTTTGTCCCCCGGTGCGGAACAGCAAAGCCCGGGCATGCGTGATGGATCGTGTCCGGAGGAAAAGGTCGGAGGGCAAGCTATGGCTACTCAGGTTGAATTGGCATTACAGGGAATCATCACGACGGTCATGCGGGAGATCGCTTCACAGGAAGGGATGGAGCCCGAAACGATTCGCCGGCGCATTGCGGAAGGACAGATTGTAGTCCCACTCAATGCCAACCGGCCCGCTACGGTTGTCGGTATCGGCACGGGGCTTCGCTCCAAGGTCAATGCCAGCATCGGCACATCAACAGACATTATCGACTTCAAGGCTGAAGTAAGAAAGGCTCAAGCCGCCGAGGCCGCCGGGGCCGACACGCTCATGGAGCTCTCGGTTGGCGGAGACCTCGACAAAGTGCGCCGGGAAGTCCTTGCCGCCGTAAACATCCCGGTGGGCAACGTTCCGTTGTACCAGGCCTTCTGTGAGGCGACCCGCCGCTACGGTGACCCCAACAAGCTCGAGGAAGAGATGCTGTTCGATCTCATCGAGCGGCAATGTGCCGACGGCATCTCGTTTATGGCCATCCACTGCGGAATCAATCTCTTCTCCATCGAACGGCTGGAACGGCAGGGGTACCGCTAGGGGGGGCTGGTGAGCAAAGGCGGAACCTCCATGGTGGCCTGGATGAA
>JAVEVM010000444.1:0-4248 GCA_034005055.1 Desulforhabdus sp.
CCAGGGTCAATTGACTCCATAGCCCGCTGGGAAGATTTGCCAGCAATTCCTCGCTGAACGCCTCTCCCTTTTTGAAATAGATTTTCTTGCCGTCCTTGATGGTACTTTCGGCAACCTTGCCCTGCAACAGTTTCGCCAATTGTCTAACAGCGCTTTTGCGAATGATATCCAATTCGTCGCGCTGATCTTTCATGACTCGGACGATCTCATCGTCTTCAATCATCCGCGTGCGGTCATCTTTATCGACGCCTTTGCGAGAAAACACTTTGGCATCGATAATGATACCTTCAACACCCGGAGGCACGCGCAGTGAAGTGTCTTTGACGTCGCTTGCTTTCTCACCGAATATGGCACGCAGCAGTTTCTCCTCTGGGGTCAGCTGCGATTCTCCTTTTGGAGTTACCTTTCCTACCAATATGTCATTCGGCTGAATGTAGGCTCCAATCTGGATAATTCCGCTGTCGTCAAGGTTCTTTAGTGCTTCATCCCCAACGTTCGGGATATCGCGAGTGATATCTTCCTTGCCCAGCTTCGTATCGCGTGCAAGCACTTCAAATTCTTCCACGTGGATGGATGTAAAAACGTCGTCCTTGACGATTCTCTCACTCACCAAAATGGAGTCTTCAAAATTGTATCCGCCCCAGCTCATGAAGGCGACCATCACATTGCGTCCAAGCGCCAGTTCGCCTCGATCGGTAGAGGGGCCATCGGCGAGAATTTGCCCTTTGCGCACAATACTTCCCTGCTTAACCAGGGGCTTCTGATTCATGCAAGTGTTTTGGTTGGAGCGTTGAAACTTAGTCAATTTGTAAATATCAACGGCACTGCCAAGTTCAAACTCTTCTTCGGTAGATCTGATCACGATCCGGGTCGCATCAACGTATTCTACTACGCCGGCTCTCTTGGCAATGGTAGCCACGCCGCTGTCTTTGGCGACGATTTTCTCTATGTCGGTTCCAACCAAAGGAGCACGGGTACGGATAAGGGGTACCGCCTGCCGCTGCATGTTCGATCCCATTAAGGCGCGGTTGGCGTCATCGTGCTCCAGAAAGGGAATCAGTGAGGCCGATACACTCACCAGCTGGTTGGGCGAAACGTCCATGTAGCGAATTTCCTCAGGCGGGAGCATCATGAATTCACCTGCTTCGCGCGCAGAGACCTGCTCACGGATATAGCGCCCTTCTTCGTCCAAAGGTGCGTTAGCCTGGGCAATGGGGTAATCTTTCTCATCCATGGCGGTAAGATATTTTACCTCCATGCTGGCCTGGGCGTTGCTGACCTTGCGGTAAGGGGTCTCAATGAAGCCGTATGGATTGACTCTGGCATAGGTTGAAAGGGATACGATGAGACCGATGTTGGGGCCTTCCGGCGTCTCTATCGGACAGATCCGGCCGTAGTGAGTAGGGTGTACGTCCCGAACTTCAAAACCGGCCCGTTCCCTGGTGAGTCCACCCGGCCCCAGTGCGCTTAAGCGACGTTTGTGAGTGATTTCGGATAAGGGATTCGTTTGGTCCATGAACTGTGAGAGCTGGCTCGTGCCAAAGAACTCTTTGACGACTGCCGAAACCGGCTTGGCATTTATCAGGTCATGAGGCATAAGCGCTTCGACTTCCTGCAGAGTCATGCGCTCTTTGATGGCCCGTTCCATTCTCACCAGGCCTATTCGGTATTGATTTTCCAACAGTTCGCCAACTGCTCGCACCCGTCTATTTCCCAGATTATCGATGTCATCCACCGGTCCCTGTGAATCTTTAAGGCGAATCAGATGGCGTACCGCCACAAGAATGTCTTCACGACGCAAGGTCCGCTGATCGAGCGGAACGTCCAAGCCCAACTGAAGATTCAGCTTCAGTCGTCCAACCTCAGAAAGGTCGTAATGATCGGAGCTGAAGAAAAGGTTGTTGAAAAATTCGGTTGCAACTTCAATAGTGGGCGGATTGCTCGGGCGCAGCCGTCGGTAGATTTCAATCAGAGCGTCTTCTTGGGAATTCACTTTGTCCAGCAGCAAGGTATTTCTAAATGAAGGGCTGACGTCCTGACCTTCGAGATGGAGCACCTCTACCTCTTTGACTCCATGCTCGACAAACTCGGACAGCATGGTTTCGTTGATAGCGTCATTGCATTCCGCTATGATCTCGCCGGTTGTATAATCAATAACGTCCTGGGCAAGCACCTGTCCGACCAAATCCGCAGTCTTCATCGGCAGGCGCTGAATTCCAAGCTCCTGCAATCGCTTGAGTGTCTGCTTGCCGAGCTTCCTGTTTCTCTTGATGATCACTTCACCCGTTTCAGGATGAACGATATCTTCGGGAGCCCTGCTGCCCACCAGGATGTCAGGATTCAGTTCCTTGGCAGATACATTCTCGTCAACCAAAAAAAGCTTTTCGCTTGGATAGAAATAGTTCAGCAGCTCTTCGGCACTGAATCCTAGAGCTCTTAAGACGACCGTTGCGGGAAATTTGCGGCGTCTGTCAATTCTTACGTACAGGATATCCTTTGGATCAAATTCTAGATCCAGCCAAGATCCGCGCAATGGAATTATACGAGACGAATAAAGTATCTTCCCGCTGGAATGGGTTTTGCCCCGGTCGTGATCGAAAAAAATACCGGGGGAGCGGTGCAGCTGGCTGACCACAACACGCTCGGTGCCGTTAACGATAAACGTACCATGATCGGTCATGAGCGGAAGGGTCCCAAAATAGATTTCCTGTTCCTTGATATCCCGAATGGATCTGGTGCCCGTGTCTTTATCCGAATCATAGACCACCAGGCGCACGACTATTTTTACCGGAGCTTCATAGGTCATTCCACGTGCGAGGCATTCCTCAACGTCGTATTTCACCTGCCCGAAGCTATACTGCACGAACTCGAGAGAAGCAGTACCGCTGAAGTCTTCGATGGGGAACACGCTTTTAAAAACTTCCTGAAGCCCGCGATCGGCTCTGGCTTCGGGAGGAACGTCCAGCTGCAAAAACTGACTGTAACTTTCCTTCTGCATCTGGATCAAATTGGGAATATCGATGATCTTTTGGATTTTTCCAAAATTCTTGCGTACCCGATATTCATGTGTTAAAGCAGTTGCCATGTCCACTCCTGCAACTAAACTGGATTATGGATTGAACCCGCAATGGAATCTGTCAAGAACGAAAACAAAAGGATACCTATGGCTAAAATCGAAAATCGGAAACCAACTGATAAATCCACAATCAGTCGGTTTCCGATATTGAGAGCAGCAGGAAAGGTTACTTAACTTCGACGGTGGCGCCTGCTTCGGTCAGCTGCTTGGCAATAGCCTCTGCCTCTTCCTTAGGAATGCCTTCCTTGACAGTTCCGGGAACCTTCTCTACCAACTCTTTAGCTTCCTTGAGTCCTAGGCTGGTGATCGCCCTTACTTCCTTAATGACCTGAATCTTCTTATCTCCTACACCGGTGATCACCACGGAGAATTCGGTTTGTTCTTCGACTGGCGCTGCTTCAGCTGCGCCGACTCCTGGCATGGCGGCCACCGCCATGGGAGCTGCTGCGCTCACGCCGAAGCGCTCTTCCAACTCCTTTACGAGCTCGCTCAATTCCAAAACGGTCATGTTTTCAATGAAAGTGATAACATCTGCTTTGCTAATATTGGACATTCTCAATTTCCTCCATAAGGTTAGGCTGCTTCCTTCTTGTCACGAATAGCTGTAAGCGCGGTCACAAAGGCCCTTGGGACCCCACTCAAAACAGTAACCAGTCCTGTGGGCACCGCGTTAAGCGTTCCCAGCAGTTTGCCCAGGAGCTCTTCGCGCGATGGCAATTCCGCCAGAGCTGACACCTGATTCAGGTCGAGGAGACGTGTACCCAGCGCTCCACCCTTGATTTTGAGCTTCTCATTTGACTTGCTGAATTTCTTCAAAATCTTTGCAGGAATGCTTGGGTCACTGTAACCGATGGCAATGGCGCAGGTGTCTTTCAGCAACGGCTCCAGAACAACGGCGTCGGTATCCTTACCGGCCAGCCGCATCAGCGTGTTCTTCACCACCTGATATTCAACTTGCTCTGCTGCCAAAACATCACGCAATTCGCCCATCTCAGCTACGGTCATCCCCTTGAAGTCGGTCAGGATAGTCGCACTCGCGCGTTTCAGCTTATCATGCAGTTCGGCGACTACTTGTTCCTTCTTGGCTCGTTCCAATGTTTACTTTCCCTCCCTTCTTCTGCCTTTGTGCCTTTGCCTTACGGAGACCGAAAGTCGAACCCAGTCCGACTTCC
>JAVEVM010000445.1:0-4247 GCA_034005055.1 Desulforhabdus sp.
CATAGGGATAGTGGATGGTTTCATCGGAGATGATGACCTGGGCGCTACAGGCGCCGCCTCGCGCTTCGGGGCCATAGGATTGGGTCAAAGTGCTCTGTCGTTTGTCTCCAAGGCTGGCTGCCTTACCCAGGATAAGTCCGGCCAGCACAATGCCCTGTCCGCCGAATCCGGTGATCAGAATTTCCTTACGGAACGGCGCCAATATTGTCTTCGCTGATTTTGTTGTCATACCGCTCGATTCCTGTCCATTGAGCTCTGAGGCCGACAAGTTTTGTCATACATATCCATGTAAGTGGCCCGTTCCTGATCGATGAATTTGCCCAAAGTAATGCCTCTTTCAAAATCCAGCTGAACATCCGCCGGAGAGCAGCCGTGCCTGGTGATGGTGCGATCCTGGAAGAGCTTCAACGTATCCAACGGCTTCTGCTTATTGCGGCGGCCGTAGCTGGTGGGGCAGGGGGCCAATACTTCGATGAAAGAAAAACCTCGCCGCAGCAGCGCTTCCTCCACCGCCTTGGTGAGGTCTCTGGTGTGCAAAATGGTCCAGCGTGCCACATAGCTGGCGCCTGCCGCAAAGGCCAGGAACGGCAGATTGAATGGATGCTCCGGGTTGCCGGTGGGAGTCGTGGTCGTCCTGGCCATGCAGGGAGTTGTCGCGGCGGCTTGCCCGCCGGTCATCCCGTAATTGAAGTTATTGACGCACACCACGGTCAGATCGACATTGCGCCTTGCCGCATGAATAAAATGATTACCGCCTATGGCAAAAAGGTCGCCGTCGCCGCTGAAGACCACCACATTGAGCTCCGGATTGGCCAGCTTCATGCCGGTGGCAAAAGGGATGGCCCGGCCGTGCGTGGTATGATAGGAATCCAGCTTGATGTAGCCGGCACCGCGCCCCGAGCAGCCTATGCCGGAAACCATGACCGTCTTTTGCAGATCTATGCCGCTGGTTTTCATGGCGATAAGGGTTGAAGAAAAAGCTGTGCCGATTCCGCATCCCGGGCACCAGATATGGGGGATGCGATCGGTGCGCAAAAGATCGTCGAGGGGGTGTTCGCTGCGACTGCCATGCTTGCTCATGACTGCTTCCCTGTTTGCTCCGTGTCTCTAATTGAGGTTTCTTAAAGCCTCGACAATGTGATCGGGAGGAATCACCGTACCTCCTGCGTGACCGACCAGCATCGCCGGCACTCTACCCGCGGCGCATCGTTGCACTTCCAGGTGGATTTGACCGAGGTTGATCTCAACCGTTACAAAGGCTTTGACTTTGCAGCTGAGCTCCCTGATCAACTCCTCTGGGAAGGGCCACACGGTTACCAGGCGCAACAAACCTGCCTTAATGCCCTGTTGGCGAGCTTCATCAACTGCAGCAAGACTGCTGCGGGTGGAGACCCCGTAAGAGACGATGGCGAATTCAGCATCTTCAAGACGATAGGATTCCGTCCGGATGATGTTGTCGAGGTTGTTGCGGATTTTATTTGTCAAATGCGCCACCATTTCCGCCTGCGCCTCAGCGGTCATGACCGGGTAGCCCCGCTCGTCATGGGTCAGCCCCGTGACATGGATCCCGTAACCTTCGCCGGCGTTGGCCATGGGTGCGATACCCTTCGGACCTGGCAAAAAAGGCTTAAAGCGATCCTTTCTGCCCTTCGGTTTGATTCTTGTTTGCACCTTGATAGCACTTGCCACAGGACAGATGCCTCGCTCGCTCAAATGCCCGATCCCTTCGTCGGTCATGATCAGAACCGGCAGGCGATAGATTTCACTCAGATCAAAGGCGGTAATGGTCAGGTAAAACAAGTCTTGCGGCGAGGAGGGTGCCAGAGTGATGATTTCATAATGTCCATGGGATCCCCAGCGGGCCTGCATCATGTCTCCTTGAGCGCCCAAGGTTGGGAGTCCGGTGGAAGGACCGGCCCGCTGCACATTCACCACAACACAGGGGGTCTCGGTACAGATCCCCAGGCCGAGATTTTCCATCATCAGACTGAAGCCCGGCCCCGAGGTCGCCGTCATGCTCTTGACCCCGGCACACGATGCGCCAAGAATAGCCGCCATGGAAGCGATCTCATCCTCCATCTGGATGTAGGTTCCGCCAACGTCAGGCAGACGGACCGCCATATGCTCGGCAATTTCCGTTGCGGGCGTTATGGGATATCCAGCAAAAAAGCGGCACCCGGCTGCCAGGGCTCCCTCCGCGCAGGCAACGTCGCCCGTAATGAAATGTTCACCGGTCAAAACTGCTGGTTTCATCTATTAACCTTAATTATGTTGTTCTTCTGGGGGTGCTTCTACCGAATAGATGGCAAAATCGGGGCAGATGATCTCGCAATAATGGCAATTGACGCAGTCATCCGGCTTTTTCACCTCCGGTGGATGGTAGCCTTTGATGTTGTATTCCGAGGAAGCCTCAAGAACCTGCCGGGGGCAGAAGGCGATGCAGTATCCGCAGCCTTTGCACCTTTCAGCAACGATGTGCACAATTCCTCGCGACACTTCGATTTGATCGGCATCCAGAGGAACTCTCCAGTATCTCATGGGGCAGTCCTTGTTAGTAGAACGCAAAGCCATTAGCTTAAGAAACCAAACAAGATGCTCTCGCGAGCATATGAAGACTTCATTGTAGGGAATCGATCGAGTAAGTCAAGGGGATTTGAATATTCTCTTCCAACATTTTTGAGATAGCGGCCATTTTTTTGTGGGGGTATAAAGAAAAAACGTGTGGTAATGCCCAGTAGATTCCAAACTTTGGTTTTTTGCTCGGTTTGTTGACGTGATAAGTCGACAGTATGATGTTCTTTGCGAGGGATTATGGTCATGCCGGCTTTTATGGCATGGGGGGATTGAATAGTTGGGGCGATAAAGCGGGTATGTTTGAGATTCAAGAAAGACGGACTTCTTTTTCCGGCTGAGGAATGTCGGCGTCGTGCCATCGAAATCTTAACCCCGCATCTTGTCTGAAGGGTTTAAAGAGGAACAAGCCATTTGTCGTTTGATATGATCATCGTTTTGTCTATTCTCCTTCTGGCAATCGGGCTTTTCATTTCCAATCGGCTCCGAGTGGATCTGGTCGGCCTGATGGTTTTGATCGCTTGCGTATTGAGCGGCTTGGTTACACCTCAGGAGGCGCTTTCCGGGTTTAGTGATCCGGCTGTGGTTACGGTGGGGGCGGTTTTTGTGTTGAGTGCGGGGCTCTCCAAGACCGGGGTGGCCAACTGGATCGGCCGGCAAATTTTGCGCATTGCAGGCCAAGGTGAGGTTCAGCTCATCATTTTGATTATGGTGACCGCAGGGGTCCTTTCCGGGTTCATGAACAATGTGGGAGTCGCCGCCCTGTTTCTGCCCATGGTCATGGAAATGGCCCAGCGTACGGGTCATTCTCCCTCCAAGCTGTTTATGCCGCTATCATTCGGATGCCTGGTGGGTGGCCTTGTCACCCTTATCGGCACCCCTCCCAATATTATTGTCAGTCAAGTACTAGTTGCGCGAGGTTATGCGGGTTTTCAGCTGTTCGATTTCGCTCCCTTGGGGTTGGCCATCATGGCAACCGGTGTAGCCTTCATGGTTCTCGTCGGGAGGCATCTGCTGCCGAAGCGGGACATCAGCAAGCAGCCGGTGTCGGCTGAACCGAAGGACGTAGCGCGCTTCTATGAGCTACATCACCGCTTATTCGTTGTGCATGTGCCTCCCGATTCGCCACTCGCCGGGAGGACATTGGCAGAGAGTCGCATGCGTCCCGTTTTGGGTCTGAATGTGGTTGCCGTTATGCGTGGAGTTGAAACCCTCATGGCTCCCGGGCCTGACCTGGTGCTGACGGGCGGTGACAGGTTGCTGGTTGAAGGTGATCCCAACCGCCTGGAAGAGCTGCACGGCAGGTTGGGCTTCACCATCGAGGATGCTCAGCTGCCGGTCGAGCGTCTGGATTCGAGTGCGGTCGGCCTGATAGAAGCTGAAATTTCAAAGGATTCGCTGCTTGTCGGACGAACCCTGCGGGAGCTCAATTTTCGCGTCCGCTACCGAGCCAGCGTGCTGGCAATCAAAAGAAACGGCGTTCTTCGTCGAGCTTTTCTGCAGGACGTCCCTCTTGAAAGCGGCGATATTCTCTTGATGCAAGCGCTTCGATCGAGCATTGACGCGATCAATAAAAATCCCGATTTTCGTTTGCTGGAGACAGAGACCGCGGATCTCTTCGGTCTGCACGAAAGACTCATGTGTGTGCGGGTTCCGAAAGATTCCGCACTGATATC
>JAVEVM010000446.1:0-4246 GCA_034005055.1 Desulforhabdus sp.
CAAGGATTATTCAGGATCACATGATAATCCGGAGGCAACAACTTGTTCTTGTACTTGTGAATGATTCTAGCAGCTTCAATTGTCTCCGCGTTTGATTCCGTCCGATTATAGAGTGCTTTGATGCGCATGCTTCCGGTCTGTATACCCATTTCTGTGAAGATCAGGCCTGCGTCCACCAGACTTTGAAGCTTTCTCTCAGTGATTGTTCGGGGACTGCATTGAGCGTGGAAAGGCAACCCGACGTGTTGTTTATAAAGGGCACTAAACTTTTCAATTTCAGCGGTGTTTCGGGCAAAGAAAGTATCATCGAAAAATTGAATCGTCTTCACAAACGGAAATCTATTTAGGATGCATCTCAACTCTTCGATTACACCGTCGACCTTTCTTTTTCTAAAAAAGCCCTCCCCCTCATAAAGCTCTTTTTGAATGCTGATGCTGCAATAGGTACATTTATGAGGACAACCGCGGTCTGTCATTGTCCTGTAACAAACTCGAAAGTTGCCGTCCAAATCCGGTCTTACCGGAAGAAGCTCCTGGAACAAGGCATCGTCTATCTCTCGAATATGTCCCCGGGCGTAGTCAAAACAGTAATGCTCTTCAAGACTGTAGTCGAAAAAGGGCAGGCTGTCTAAATCCTTGATGAGAGGTCGAAGAGAATTTTTGATGATGTGACCGTTTTCCTTCAGCCACAGGTTCTTGACTTGAAAGTAATTTTCACCATTCTCTATTTTTCTCGCCAGTTCCAGCAGCGTCTCTTCCCCTTCTCCGACACAAACCATGTCGGCATATTTGAGCGCCTCTTTGGGGCGGACAGTGGCATGGATTCCACCCCAGATGATAGGCGTTTTACACTGTTGCTTAAGTACTTTTGTCAGTTGCACCGCACGATCGAAGTAGTAGGTCATGAACGAAATACCGATGAGGCAGGAACCCTTTACGAGATCGGAGACTTCGTCAAGTGTCCGTGTACTGTACTGATACATGTATTTGCCTTGAGGGTCCGATTTCTTAATCGATCCAGGCAGAAAGATTATTCGCGTCTTGTAACCAAAACCTTTCAAATAAGATGAAAGAGACCTTACGCCAAAAGCGCTGATGTCATCAGGAGTAGGTGTGATGATTGTTACTAACATCGCCTTTGCTCCACTTCTATCTATCTGGCAAAGTCAACAATCTTTCTCGCATTGGATTAACTATAGCCCAGGGAGAGAAGAAAAAATATTCTAAAGATTCTTCACTGTAGATTTAACATCGTCATTGCATTCAGAGGTAGTTGAAGAAACAAAAAACAGATGCTAAACGAGATTACTTTGGCCACCCCTCCTCTCATGCCTGTCCAATGGCGGCTTTGAAATAGGCTGAGAATTTGTCGATTTCAATTTCACCGGCTCGATTCCCGACGTGCTTGGTCTGACTGGAAATAATGAGACAGGCGGCGGTTCTAGACCGATAGGTGCTTGACAGTTTCAAATAATATTTTATCAGCTATCCCGGTGAGTTCGCACTGTTTATTTCCGATAACCCCCGGTTTGACATCCCGGCGCCACCCTTTTCCGTGCAATAATCTCGCTGGATTGCAAAACCATGGCGCATGGTTATCAAGTGAATTGATGGCCGTGTAGGGACCGCATCGACACAAGGCAGCATGAAATGCTATTAAGAAGAGCCGCTGGCAGAAGGAGAGCAGATAATGGAAAGTTTCACGGAAGTTACTTGCTCGTACAAAGGGCACACCTATGAGCACGATTCGGAGGTCTGCGGCGACGGAAAGTGCATGATCTGCTAAGACGGTAATTGGGAGGAAACGACCGATCTTTTTCCTCCAAAGGAGACCGGAATCTAGCTCAGACGTTCAAGTATGTGCAAGTTCACTAACAGTTGGTCTCGCGAAGATGAAGGCCGGATGGGATAACCATCCGGTTCTTTTACCGGCAAGATTAATAGCACAATGTCAACGTGATCGAATTGCACTCCGCAGGTTCAAGTGAGTCTCTATTGCCGGTCTCTATTGACAAGGCTCGGGACTAATCATATTAAGCAAGCGATTGTCCCTTCTGACCGTAAAACAGAGGTACACACCTTATGGCCCACAAAGATATCCCTCTCAATGAACGCATCATTTTTGCCCTTGATGTCGATTCACCCGACTTGGCCCAAGAATGGGTGAAACGTCTCGAAAGCCATGTCAAATTTTACAAGGTCGGGCTTCAGCTGTTCCTTGCCGGCTGGTTCCCCATCGTAGATTGGATAACCGGGCGCGGACACAAGGTGATGGTCGATCTTAAATTTTTCGACATTCCGGAAACAGTGGCCCTTTCAGTCAGGCAACTCCGTGACCGCAACGTGACATTCACCACTGTGCATGGGAACGATCCAATCATACGTGCCGCGGTTAGAGAAAAGGGCGCGCTTAAGATTCTTGCCGTAACGGTGCTCACAAGCTTCGGGGAAGATGACATGCGCGAAATGGGATTTACCGGCAAAGTTGAAGATTTGGTGCTGCTGCGTGCACGGCGGGCTCTGCAGCTTGGCTGCGATGGTGTGGTCTCTTCGGGCCTCGAGGCCAAAAGGCTAAGAGATGATCTGGGCCAGAACTTGCTCATTGTAACACCGGGAATTCGTCCCGGCCGAAATATCGAAATACAGGAAGACGATCAGAAAAGAATCATGACCGCCCAAAAGGCTATAGTCAACGGCGCGGATTTTATTGTGGTCGGACGGCCGATAGCTCAAGCGAAAGATCCCATTGCGGTCGTCGAATCCATGCAGTCCGAAATGGAGAAAAGCTTGAGTAGCTGATACTCTCTTGCGCACTGGAATGCAACCAACGGATAACGAGCCTGACGTGAGCAAAAAACGGTGCAACCTCCAACTCGGCCCTTAATGCGGTGTCGGGATGACGTAAAAAAGAACCGAGAAAAAATGCAGTATACTTCCGGCCAGCACAAAAAGGTGCCAGACGGCATGGTGATAGGGCAGTTTCCGCCATACGTAAAAAGCTATTCCGGATGTATAAGCCAAACCGCCGCCGGCGAGCAGCATCAGACCACCGAGCGCAAGGGTGGAAACAAGGGGCTTAACGGCGATCACCACGGCCCATCCCATGCCCACATAGAAACCAATGGCTAACGCGGGCCACCTTCGCGCGGAAAGAATTTCAAGGAGCACACCCGCGACCGCGAGCCCCCAAATCACGCCAAAGAGAGACCATCCCCAAGGACCGCGCAGATTCACCAAAGTAAATGGTGTGTAAGTTCCTGCAATGAGGAAAAAAATGGCTGAATGATCAACAACTCTCAAAACGATTTTAGCGCGAGTCGAACGAATGCTATGGTACAGCGTGGAAGCGGTATAAAGCAAAACGAGAGTTAAGCCGAAAATAGCGCAGCTTACGATGTGCCATGCATTTCCGTATATGCTTGCCGAGCCGGTGAGCACCGCGAGCCCAATCACTGCCAGAACAAGCCCGATACCGTGGGTAATGCTGTTCGCTATCTCTTCTCCAGCGCTGTATCGCAATGAGGTCACCTTGCACTCGTGTTCAGGATTCAGACCAAAATTGTTTTTAGTAACCGTACTTACCGGTTTCTATCGACACCAGAACGCCGTTCTCGAAAGTCAGATAGCGAATAAATCTCGTCGATCCTAGATTGTAGGTCCATTCTTCAACAAGTACGGCTTCTTTGATAAAAAAAGTCTCCCTCTTGCCGGGAGGCCCTTGAACCCTTTTCGCCCCCCTTTCCACTTCGTAGCTATGGGACCAATCGGGGTCTCCGCATTTGCTGAAAACATCAAATGTGGTATCCCCAATATAAACAATCCGGCCTTTGCAGCGCAAGCCGCCCGGTTGCCTGGAATTAGACGCAATTCCGCTGCCTGCGCAAAACAGCAGTATGGCCGAACACGAAATCAGAGCCGCTACAGGCAATTTTCGAATTAAATGGCTGTGCATCGTCTTTACACCCCAAACAGAAACTTGACTTCCCATCTTCAATGCAATCTCTTAAAGTTAAAGTATATACATGCAGGCTCATTATACAATAAGCGGAGAATTGGCAGTTCCCCTACTTTGCCGAAAGATCGCATGATCCCGATTAGAGATTTATTAAATCGAATCCGCTGGGACTCCGAATTCGCAAAAGGCGATTTCGAGATCGGCTATTTCGATCACGTCGAGCAGAAAATAATCCGCGTCTCGTTTAGTGAAATCATTTTTGAAGAAGGCAACAAGTTCTCTTTTTAGCTG
>JAVEVM010000447.1:0-4245 GCA_034005055.1 Desulforhabdus sp.
TTTTACCGCCGTGGCCCGGTGGCTGGGAGAAAAGCTGGCGTCCCAGTGCCTCGACTCGCTCCTGAGAGCGGCCTATCTCAGCAAGGCGGATCTCGTCACGGGCATGGTGGGGGAATTCCCCGAGCTCCAGGGAGTCATGGGCCGGGCCTACGCGCGGCTGCAGGGTGAGCCCGAGGCCGTGGCCCAGGCCATTTTCGAGCACTACCTGCCCAACCGGGCCGGTGGACCGGTGCCGCAGAGCCTGGAAGGGTCGCTCCTCAGCATGGCCGACAAGATGGACACCATCGTCTCCTGCTTCGGCGTGGGGCTCATCCCCAGCGGAACAGCCGATCCCTTCGCGCTCCGCCGCCAGACCCTGGGAATCATCCGCATCATCCTGGAAAAGCCCTTCGTGGTTTCCCTGTCGGGCATGATCGATCAGGCCTTGCCCCTGCTCAACAAGAAGCTCACCGCTCCTCCGGAAAAGGTGAAGGAGGCGGTGCTGGAGTTCTTCCAGGGGCGGCTGCTCCACTACCTGGTGAGCCAGGAAGGCTACAGCGCCGACGTAGTGGAAGCCTCCCTGGCGGTGGGGATCGACGATCTCGTGGACGCCGTGGCCCGCACCAAAGCCCTGGCGGCCTTCAAGTCCCGTCCGGACTTTGAGAGCCTGGCGGCCGCCTTCAAGCGGGTGGTGAACATCATCAAGGAGCCCGAGCTGGCGCCTGTGGATCCTTCTCTCCTGCAGAACGCGGAAGAACAGGCCCTCTTTTCAAGTTTGCGTGATACGGAAGGCGTGGTAGCCGGGTGCCTGGCCGGCGCGGACTACGCGGCCGCCCTGGAAAGCATGTCGCGCCTGAAGGGCTTTATCGACGCCTTCTTCGATTCCGTCCTCGTCATGGACAAGGACGAAGCCGTGCGGCGCAATCGCCTGGCCCTCCTCACCCGCATCCGGAATCTCTTCTCGGGCGTGGCGGATTTCAGGAAGATTCAAACGGTTTGAAATATTTCCGGCAAATCGCCTTCTCCTTCTTCCACGGGGGAGGAGGCGATTTTCCCCTCTTCTGAAAAAGCTATGATCACTAACAGTCCGTGGAGCCGGGGGGCTTGAATCACCGCAGTAGCTCGAAAGCCGACGCGGTTTTTAAAAGTCAATCAGTATTTGTACGGAATTTTAGCAGCCGCCAACCCTCACATTTCTCAATTCTCTCCCTTATGTGCCGGACAATGTAAGGTTTCGTCGGAATTCTTTACAATAATAAGGCATTGAACCAGATCCTTATGTGGCCTGTATTTCCCCAAGAACCGTGTTTAACTACCGTCGGAATACTTTACTGCTTTCGTTAGTTCCTACGAATGACATCCAGTTTTTCGAGCGGAGAGACGAAAAACTGGATGAAATTTCAATAATAAAAATAGCATCTTAGTATAAAGAAAAAAATTCTGTCACATGTTTGGGTATTGGCGTAATTTCTGCTAATAATCATATATATTACAGTGACTTAAAATGGGGTAAAGGCTGCCGAGATCTTTCTTGTTCAAAAGAAGGCAAACATCCGTTGACTACTGATGCAAAGAAATTGGGTAAGTTTTTTTCTTTGACAAGCTCATGGAGATCCTTTTTAGGCCCAATTGGCATATGCGCCTATCTAATTGGATTCGCGGTACCGTTTAAATGGGACATACCGCTTATCATCCTCGCCCTCTGTGGTATTTTGGTGGTAGCTGTCGATCATGAGGATACCGATTTCAATCGCAGGTGGGTGGAGGTAATTCTGTTGACGCTTTTTCTATTCTCAATGTCATTGTCGATCATTGCTTCGGATGATGTACATAGAAGTCTCAAATTTAGCATGCCCTTCTTGCCTGCGCTTCTGGTATATTTTCTCCTCACCGAGCAATTTAAATTTGAGCAAGGCCTGTTTCTTTTGTTTCTTGCTTTGTCTGTTCTCGCGATTTGGCTGGCTGGCACATTGCTTTGGACGGCATGGAAAAACCCCGGACTACATCCCCATGTTTGGGTCGAGCACTCGGGCATTCCTGTTCTAGTTACACGAAATGATCTCTCGCTTCTATCCGTGATGGCCCCTTTTGCAGCAGTCTTGTTGTATCCCAATCCAAGAAGTGCGTTTGGGATATTGGCGATTCTCAGTATTTTGGTGAGTACCTTCACCGTGGTGCTTTTCCAAAGCCGTGGAGCAGCAGTAACTTTATGTGTTTCAGTGGGGTGCATGGTGGCATTGCTGCAGACGCGGAAATATCTCATTGCCTTTGGTGCATTCTTGTCTTTTCTCCTAATCTTGGACGCATGGTTTGGTTTTCCCCTCACGGGTAGATTTCTTGATTTCCAAAACCGTGCCGATGCCATCCGAATATCTCACTGGAAACTTGCCTGGAAATTATTTCTCGAAAGACCACTACTCGGACATGGTCCACATACTTTTGGGTTGTATGACATCTTGGCTCCTTGGCCGCACAACCTTTACCTGGAACTGATGTCCGGCTTTGGAATCCTGGGTTTTTCAACTTTTTTGGCCTTATTGGCGCACGGGTTCTCAACTGCATGGAAATCTAATCGGTCGGCGGTCGGTCAAATGCGAGTTTTCGCGGCTGCTGCTTTGGCAGCTCTGGCGGCCTTCTGTGTTGGCGGAGCGGTGGAGCTGAGTTTATTGCGGCAGTGGGTTGTGCTGATGTTGTTTTTGATCCTGGGTGTTATTGCGCAATTGTCATTTCGTAAGAAATCATGGCTACCAAAATTAAAGGAGGAGACTCATGAAGGCAGTACATCGAACTAAAACGGCTGTAATTGTTGCCCTTGCATTAATCTGCTTGTCCTTGACAGTATTGTGGCCGGGGTGGTCCGATGAACTGAAAGCGGCGAGCGGGTACAACTACCACAACGTCAGAGGAGTTTTTCGAGAAAAAGATCTTTTTCTGAGTGTGTTGTCTAATCCCAAAGTGATTGACTTTGATCTGGGAAAAAGCGGTACATATGTTAACGGCACACTGAGTGGACGTGAGTTCTCGTCACAAGGTGTTACTATTGTCCAAGAAGATGGACATCGACTCAATCTTGTGAACCCTGGGGGAATACCTATCGTAGAGGAGGCAGGAGATCCCCTCAACGGTGTCTTCACTATCATAGATTGTGCGGAAAACTTCGTTTCTAGCGATCCTTATGCGATCAGTTCGTCGTACGAAGGTCCATCCACCTGCGAAAGGTATGAGTGTAGTATGCGTTTTTGTAGGAATTTGTCTGATAATATTCGCTTTGATTTCAGTCCAAAAGTGAAAGCTGCAGGGGTTTTTATCGGTTCGAACGATCCCTCCTCGCATCCTTACCAATTAGATCTTGGAATCAAGGTGAGGTTTCTCGACTCGGCTGGAAAGGTGATCTACAGTGAGTCGTTCTACCCGAATGGAAAGATTTTTATTGGTATTGTAAGCTCTGTTCCTATTAGTGCGTTGCGAGTGATCCAGGGTCCCATCGATGACCGTGGGATCACTTTCGATGACCTGATCTTCGAAAAGTAAATCCAGAGATCTCTCCCCAATCATGTTTAGGGAAGTGCCAAAAGCTATGCGGTAGTATTTCCCAAAGAAAAAGGCTCCCTCCGTGTGATGGTTGCATGACCATTCCGGCGATCGATGCTATCATGCGGAAGGAGCAACAGCCGAAAAAAGTCTGTCACAGACGCGGTATAGGAATGTAGGTAATATATCGTATCGGAACCAAAGCGCCGTCGTAAGGGGACAAGAGGGGACGCCCATGAAATAATGCGTTTCATGTCCTGATTGTGGGATGGTGTCTTTGGATGCAGCAGGCACGCCCAAAGCGTTTCATCAGACGCCGAAGAATGTGTGCTGGTGAACTTTCAGTTAGCGCTCTTCACCCGCTGCTCAAATGTCCCCGTGGCACCATACCGAGATCGATGCATTAATATATTCAAAGGGTTATCAATTGGATTTGGGAAGACAATTTTCCATGTGCTTATAGGGTGTGACAGGGAAGGCCACTACGCGGCATCAGTTCCTGCTTTGTGGGGCTGTCACAGCGAGGCAAAATATCTCAATGAACTTTTTAAACTTGTTGTACGCAGTAGAGAGGCCAGCCAGTTGTGTCTGGAAGCCAAGGGTAAGGGTTTAGAATCACTCGATTCCGGTGGGGTCCAGCAAGTGAGTATTGCAATATGACAAATCTACCGGCACTGAGGGGTAACGCTCTGATTGCCGCCTTCGCTGAAGCCGCATTTGAAGTCATCGGGTTTA
>JAVEVM010000448.1:0-4240 GCA_034005055.1 Desulforhabdus sp.
TGAATACCAGCTGCTCTTGGGTTTCTTCCTCTGATACTGCCGACGGATTCTTTCCCACTAATAACTCGAGGTGGTCTCTCAGGGATCGTTTGGCGGCTGAAGAATGTGTAATTTTTTGCGCTGGGGCACTCGGTTGCTGCTGCTGTGTTGTAGCGCTGGAAGTGGAAGCTGGTTGGCTGAGTTGGCCGGCGCGTGGTGCGCCTTCTACGCCGCCTGCCAGTGAGCCGTCGTCATCGGTGCCTAATCGCGTGCTATCGATCGCAACCGGTGCGGCACTTCCTCCGAAGAAATTGGCGTGCTGTGCTCGGAGCTCTTCGGAGAATTCAGAAGACATTATTTTGCGAGTGATCCTTCCATTTTCTTTGCCAAGGAATTCACCCATCAGTTGTGCGACATTCAGTTGTGTCGTTTGCACGTCAAATCCTTGAGTAGGAGTAAGTACCAAATTTGTCCTAATGGATAGCTTGTCATAAAGCAACGACAATGCCATCCTGTGAATAATTATGTAGGTCCTGTAAAATCAATTACTTACAGATTTGGTATTGGGGCTGAGGCGGATGTCCTGATAAAGTTTTCAGGAAATTTTTGCTGCCACGGCATGCAATTTTTGCCTGGGGAGCTTTGAAAGGGGGTGGGAACGTAGAATGCTCGTTCTATTTACGTTGCGATAGGCTCTCCGATATCTTAGCGGCCTTCTTGATGTCCATGTTCGCCAGTATGTTTGCTGCGTCGGTGGCGTTCATGGTGGAGATGATGCTCACCACCAGTTTGTCGTCCAGGTTCTCCAGGAGCTTGGCTGCTTCTTTCGGCTTCATGCTGCCGTAGATTTTTGACAGCGATCGAATTTGTGCGTTCTGATCTTCCTGTTTCTCGGTCCGATACGCCTGGACTTCTTTCTGAAGGTCGATCAGCTCTTTCAGCTTGTCGTCCACTTCCTGTTTCATCTTGGCGAGATATTCTTCTCTCTGCTGCAACTGTTCTTCTTTTCGTTTGAGCTCGGCTTCCTTCTGCTGCAAATGGCTCATCATGTCCGGCACTGAGTACTGATCGGACTGACCGGGTGAACCTGTTGTCGGAGTGCCTGGGATTGGACCGACCGGTCGAGTCTGAGCGTGTGTGAGCTGAGGCTTGGTACTGGGGTCGGCGGCGTGAACCTCGGAGGTGAGAACCGAAGGCGTGGATTCAGTTGAATGTAGGACAAATCGCCCCAGTGAGAGTCCCAGTTTTATAGATAGAAGGGAAAAGACCAAAAAGGCCAGTACAGTCCAGGCAATAAAGCGTTTGCGGCAATTCTTTTTCATAGCACGCTCTCAATTGCTTGCATGTTTATGGTAATCTGCAAAGATTGATATTTCATCCAACTGCTGTTGTTCCTTCTTTTGCTGAAAATTGTGGTAATCTTGTTTGGCATCCTGTTCCAGGGAGTCGAGGATTTGGGTTTCTTTTTTTCTCTCCAGGAGCGCTTTTCTTGCCTGTTCAACTTCATCGAGAGCCTTTACAAGCTCTTCATCCAAACCGGCCAGACGCCTTTCCAGCGATTGCAGGTAGTCTCTGTAAAAACAATGCTCGGCAGCTTCCATGCCGCATGCTTGTTTCTCTCTCCAGATTTGGTCTTGCCGGGTGATTTCTTCTTTCAGCTCTTCCCGTTCTTTTTGAAGTGTTTGATATTTCTGCTGAACGATGGTGAGCGAGATCTGTGCAGTCTTATACAGATGCTGGCGGTAGTTGAGAATGCTTTTCAAGCGAAATTCAAACATAGCAGACACCTTACTGGGATGCGGCAAATAGTTTTGCCAGGGCGGTTTTTGCCTCAGCTATGGAACAGCTCTCTTCAACCGATTGACGCAAGTAGTCGTGTAATTTGTCAATCATCGTTATGGCATAATCCGTTTCCGCGTGTGTGCCGCGCAAGTAGGCGCCGATACGGATCATGTCCTCACTGTTGTAGTAGTGGGCCAAAGTTTGGATGAACTTTGTGGCGAATTCACCATATTCACCGCTTTGAAAGCGCGACGTCAGCCGGCTTACGCTCCTAAGGACGTTTATCGCAGGGAAGTGGCGCTTCTGGGCCAAGTGGCGGTCCAATACAATGTGACCGTCCAGCATGGAGCGTGAAGCATCGGCAATCGGCTCCTCCATATCATCGCCTTCCACCAGGACGGTATAGACTCCCGTGACCGATGCAATTTCAAAATTGCCTGCCCTCTCCAGCAAACGGGGCATGTGGCTGAAGACGCTTGGGGTGTAGCCCTTGCTGGTCGGGGGCTCCCCTGCTGCCAGGCCGATTTCTCTTGCGGCCATGGCAAAGCGGGTCAGCGAATCCATCATTAGAAGCACGTCCTGACCCTGATCGCGGAAATATTCGGCGATGGTGCAGGCGACGAACGCACCTCGCAGCCGAACGGTAGCGGGCTGGTCCGAGGTGGCCACGACGACGACCGAGCGCTTTAATCCCTCCTCGCCGAGATCGTTTAGAAGAAACTCGTTAACCTCCCTGCCACGCTCACCGATGAGAGCAATAACGTTGACGGAGGCTGAAGTGTAGCGGGCCATCATACCCAGTAATGTGCTTTTTCCGACGCCTGAGCCGGCAAATATGCCGATGCGCTGTCCTTTCCCGATGGGCAGCAGACCGTTGACGCATCTTATCCCCACATCAAGCTGGTGCTTGATAACAGGGCGGACCAACGGATTGGCCAGATTACCCGAGATAGGATAGAGAGCTCCTTGTGGAAGAGGTTCTCCGTCATCGATTGGCTGTCCCATTCCATCCAGCACACGGCCCAACATTGCGGCGCTTACAGGTATGCAGTCGGCTTGATGGGGTGCCTGTACCAGGCAGCCGGGGTGAATGCCGCTCAACGAGGTCAAAGGGCTTAATTTAAGGCGTTTCTGGTTGAACCCGATCACCTCGGCATAGATGGGCGTGCTGCCGGGAGATGGATTGATCCTGCAGATATCTCCCAGTGTTGCCTTCATGCCTTCTGCCTCAATCAGATTCCCCACCAGTTGCACTACCTTGCCGTGAGTCTGCCAGCGGGGGCAGTTGTCCAAACTTGGGAGGATGTCCACCAATCCAAGATAATTCTCATCCGGCAGCTTCGAATTCATCCGGTGCTCCCTGGCTGATCATCAGTTCTTCGATCATTGCAAACCGACTTTCAATGCTCGCATCCAAGAGCTGCATGTCACCTTCCAGGCGGCAGCCGCCCCGTGAGAGGGTGGAGTCAGACTTTATCGTAAACGATTCCACAGAGCCTTTTAGCTGGTTGATTTGCTCGGTGTATTTCTCGACGGCGGCTAAATCGTCCGGGTTAAGATAAAGCGTGAAATTCTGGTTCTTCTCCGCTTCAGCCAGCAAGGACTCGATCAGTTCGATCAACTTGTGCGGCTGGCAGCTCAATTCAGCTCCCACAATCTGCCTGGCCACAGACAAAACAGTGCTGATGAACCACTGCCGGTAATCACGGAACACATTAGCGGGCAATTCCTGTAGCTGCAAAAAGAGCTGATCGAGCTGTTCCTTAGTCCCCGCCATCGTCTCCAGGCCTGCTTTTAATCCTTCCTGATATCCCTGATCGAATCCCTTCTGATAACCTTCCTGTTCCAGCTCTTGAGCTTTCTTATTCGCTTCAGCCAATCGCTTCTGGATGGAATTCTCCAAGTTCTCCAAAGGATCGAGCTCGCCAATCGAAGCCGTTTCACCTTCTGTATCAGGCCCGTTGTTTTCAGGTGCTCCTTCCAACCTTTGAATTTCCTGAAAGTCGAAGGATCTGACCTGTGTCATCTGAAATGCCTTGATGATTTTAGACAAATGCGTCTCCGCCTTCCCTGCCCGCCAGAACCAGCTTGCCTTCTTTTTCCAATCTTCTGGCAATAGTAAGAATGCTCTGTTGTGCAGCCTCCACTTCACTGAGGCGAACCAGACCCAATACCGCCAGATCTTCTTGCAACATTTGTGCGGCACGCTGGGAAAGATTCTTGAAAATCTTATTCTTCATCTCGTCCGAGCAGGTCTTCAAAGCGACCGTCAACTCTTCATTGCCGACCTCTTTAAGCAGCTCGCGAATACCCGCGTCATTGACCGAAACCAGATCGTCAAAAACAAACATCAGCTTTCTGACTTTTTCGGCCAGGTCAGTGTCGATCTCTTCCATGGACTGCAGGATGCTTTCTCCCGTTCGTCGATCGCTGTAGTTGAGGATTTCAGCTACTGCCTGAACGCCTCCCAATATCTGAT
>JAVEVM010000449.1:0-4236 GCA_034005055.1 Desulforhabdus sp.
CTTGCCTCTGGGGTGGAGAGCAACCAGATTTTTCTGTTGCCCAACGGTGTGGAGATACCAGAGCACACTGCCCAACCCGGAAAGGTGCGAGAGCAGGTTCTCTATGTCGGGAATTTCTCGCAGGGGTCCCACTGGAAGGCTTTTGATGTATTGCTGACTGCTTGGTCACAAGTACACAGACGCCTTCCTCAGGCTGTATTAATTATGGTCGGCGGTGGAAACAATTCGCCATGGAAGCGCCTGGCGGAGGAGTATGGATGCTGCGAATCGATTGTCTTCCAGGGGGCTGTGCCGACTGTTTCACCGTTTTATCAGCAGGCGGTTTTGTTTGTCTTGCCATCCCGGGTAGAAGGCTTGTCCAATGCGCTCTTGGAAGCGCAGAGTTACGGTCTTCCGTGTGTCGTTTCAGATATTCCCGGAAATCGGGCGGTGATTGAAGATGGTCGCAATGGGTTGGTCGTACCGGTGGGTGACGCAGCGTCGCTCGCTCAAGCGATCATCGCTCTGCTGATGAACCATGAACTTCGAATTCGCATGGGAGCGTCGGCTCGGTCAAGAATCATTGCTGATTTCAGCATGGAATCGGTAGTCCCAAAGCTTATGCAAATCTATGCGCAACTTGTCGAATTGGGGTCGTGATGCAATGTGTTATCGAAAGCCGGATCCTCTCAAGAGCTGATTGGCATCGTGCCGGCTTGCTCTTGCTTGCTGGTGTTATCGCTCATTTCCTTTATCTCATGGTCTTATCCGATGCTTTGCCGATGGAGCAGTGGAATTGGATGGGAGGGGATACTGAGAGCTATCTGAGGCCTGCCTAGTCATTTTTAGAAACAGGGACATTCGCTCGAGAAGGTGTCCCTGATTATCGACGGTCAATCGGCTATCCACTCTTCCTGGCAGGATGTTTGAAGCTTGCGGATATGCTGGGGACAGATTGGCGGCAGACACTGTATAGTCTGCAAGCCGTGTTATTTGCAGGTGCATATCCTGCTATTTTCCTGATTGGCCGCCTCCTTTTCGGGCTGCAGCGGCGACAGGCGCTCTGGGGTGTGGCTTTTATTGGGTTAGCGGGCGGTTTCGTAAGCTACGTTCCGGTGATTTTGACAGATGGCTTGTTTGCTCTGGTGCTTGTCGCCGGGGTAGCTTGCGGACTTATGTCTTTGGCCTCATCGGGCCGGGGGTGGCTTTGGGGGGGCGCTCACATCGGCTTGATAATGTATGCCGCGAATGTGCGGCCGATGTTAGCATTTTTCCCTGTAGCCGCATTGTGCGCACACTGGGCTTTGTTGCGAGAAGATAGGTGGAAGACGAATCTCAATGAAAAAAAGACGGTGGCCCTGATCATGTTTGCTGTCACCATCATCGGAGTGCAAACACCTGCGTTGCGGAATTGGTTTTTCAATGGGGTTTTTACGCCATCTGAGATAGGGTCGATCAATCTCTATGACTACCTGGCATACGATGTGCTCAAGTTCCGAGGAGATACGGCTCGGTACGAGAAGATAGAGCGACGTCTGGACCAACTGGAGGGCCCTGAACACGTGCAGGACCGCATTGAGCTGCGAAAAAAAGAGGCTCTTGCAGTCTTTCGGGAATCTCCCGGGGTAACGGCCGGGCATCTGATATATTACACGGTCTTGAACTCGATCGAAACGCACTGGCAAAATCTTTTCTATCTTTGGAAAAAAACGTGGTATCGAGATTATGAAGATGGTTCGGTCGTGTGGAGTCCGTTGCCTTTTTTACTTGCTACTGCCTGGATAGTCGTCTATGGCAACTTGTATGGCATTGCATTGTTTGCCCTCCTCTGCAAATCGAAAGAGCTCCTCGTCATGGGGGCTGTTATCTTCTTCTTGATTCCCTATGGCTTTTGCGGGACCAGTTATCAGGGAGCCCGTTTTCGGTTGTGGCTGGAGCCCTTTATCGTGTTGTTTGTCTTCACCATTGTTCCCTATTATATTCGACGGTACCGTGAAGGCAGAATGCTCATCGACGGCAGGTAGCCAGGTCTGGTGTTATTTATCTGCGAGGGCCATTCCTGTCGGTGTTATCTGAAATGACCTGGTACAGAAGGTTCAAAGGAGCCTTCCGTTTCGGCTGTTCTTTCCTGCTTTGATCGCCATTGATGAAGCGTGTTTCGATGGAGGCAAAGAAAAATGTTGCTGGCCAAAAAGATGAAATGAACCATTCAAACCATAGTATCTCGCAGTGGTGGCTGTCTGTTGTACTGGCCTGCTGTGTGCTCTTTTTTACTGTTTGGGCTTTATCGGGACATTGGAAAGATGCGAAAAATATCATCGCCTCGGATGTTGTTGAATATCACAGCTATTTGCCGGCTGTCCTTGTTTATCATGATATTTCAATGAAATTTCTTGGAGAAAACAAGGAGGCGATGAGTGATAGAATTCGCGGGTATCGATTGCCAAATGGAAATCATGTCGTGAAAATGAGCATGGGAATGTCGTTGCTCTACGCGCCGTTTTACTTTGCCGGGCATTGGTATGCCATGCATTCGGGCTATCCTGCCGACGGGTTTTCTCAACCATACGGTGTAGCTCTGACAGTCGGCTCATTGTTCTATTTTTTTGCCGGAGTAATTCTGCTCGGAATAGTTCTCGCACGGTATTTTGAGCAGAAGGTGGTTTCTCTTGTTTTGGTAATGCTGATTTTCGCAACCAACATAAGCTATTATCTGTTGCGTGAGCCGGCGATGTCCCATACGTACAGTTTTTTTCTTTTTGCAGCTTTCCTTCTCCTGACGGTTCGTTGGTACGAAAAACGTTCGATTGGCATCTCTCTTCTGCTCGGACTTACCTTCGGTCTGATTACCTTGGTGCGGCCGACAAACGGCTTGATAGCTATCGTATTTCTGGTATGGAACATTGATACGTATCGTGGAGCAAAAGCTAGAATCGCGATGTTGAGTGGTGATCTCAGGACCACGTTGCTGCTGGCTGCCTGTGCCTTTCTTGTATGGGTACCACAGATGGTGTATTGGAAAGAAGTAACCGGACACCTGCTCTTCTACTCGTATGTCGATGAAGGTTTTCATTTTCTGAATCCGAAAGTTTTCGATGTTCTTTTTGGTTTTAGAAAGGGATGGTTTGTGTATACACCGGTCATGCTGGTGAGCGTCTTCGGTTTTTATGTGTTGTTTCGGACCCAGAGGAAATTATTTTGGCCACTGGCAATTTTTTTCTCGTTAAATATTTACGTGATCTCGTCATGGTGGTGCTGGTGGTATGGCGGATCTTACGGGCATCGAGCCTTCATCGAATCCTATGTGGTAATGGCATTTCCCTTGGCGGCTTTCTTGCAGACGGTGATCGCAAAAGGTTCCCGCTGGCGTTGGTTAACCTATGCCTTCTGTTTGTTGTTCGTGGTGCATAATTTTAGCCAATTGATAAAGGTCAAAAATGGTGCATTAAGTTTCGATTCAATGACCAAGGATGCCTATCTGGAAGTGCTTTGGAAGTTATACCCGACAGATAGGTATTATCAGCTGTTAGATCCACCAGATTTTGAAGAAGCGAAACGGAACTAGGTTGAAGGAAGGTGCAGGTCGGGATGAAGAAGAAAGTCCTTTTCTATACTGATTCATCGGTCTTTGGCGGTCATGAAAAAACGTTGCTGATTGCACTGGAAGGATTGGTCAGAGAGCCAGGATTCAAGATCTCGGTCATGCTCTCTCGGAGAAACGACCGCTTCCTTGAACGATTGAAATCATTTGATTCGGCTATAACCGTCATTCCCATTGATGTCGAAACGGAGGCGGGAGATGTTTTCCGGGCGTTTCTCAACACTCGCAAGGTCAAGGATATTCAAAAGCGAATCAGGTCGGTTGATCCCGATCTGGTAGTCGTTTCCCAAGGCGCTATCGGTCTCTCCGCATGCGGTTTGAAAGCTGCGAAGAATGTTTCGCTGCCAACAGTCAGTTATCTTCCCATGGCACATCCCGTCACACTGGTTGTGGGGAAGCAGTCCCCGATCATCCGGCTGCAGGAGCTTTGCTATAGCTATTTATACAGGTTGCCGGACTACTATCTCACGATCTGCCAATCAACAAAGGATTATCTTACTGATCTGCATGGGGTTTCCGATGACAGGATTTTCGTCAACTATTTCGGTATGGATCCCCCGTCGAACAAAAAGCCGCTCTATCAGTTTGCCCCGGAAAAAAAATCGTTCAGAATTGGAATCATTGCCCGGGTCGAGTTTAACCAGAAGCAACATGAT
>JAVEVM010000450.1:0-4233 GCA_034005055.1 Desulforhabdus sp.
CCTCACTCGACAGAATGGCCATCTCCTTACCGAGTAGTATTGCCACCTGCTCGACCTTTGCAGATAGAATCTCCACAAGACTCAGGAATTGCCCGAGAACCTCATCGTCGGGCGTCATATTCAGCACTGTGATCCTGTTCTCAGAGCCGATTCGGTTGATCCGACCAACCCGCTGGACGATTCGCATCGGATTCCAGGGCAGATCAAAATTGATTAGCAGATCTGCATCCTGCAAATTCACACCCTCCGCAAGGACATCAGTGGAAATAAGCAGGTCCAGTTCATCAGCGGGGTCAACGTTCGCTCGTTGCCCTCTCGGTGCGAAACGAGCGAGAATCCTTTCCATATCCGGATGCCCTGCGGTGACCATGGCGCTTCTCAGGCCGATCCGCCCGTTGAGACTGTTAGTCAATCGGTGCTCTACGTAACGGGCCGTGTCCCGATACTCCGTGAACGTGATGCACTTGCGAAATCGAGTAACGCCGAGCGTTTCAAGAAACAGCTCTATCTTGGGATCACGAATCGTAATAGGATCGGCCGAATCAGTCTGTAGCGGTTTCAAGTGTTTCTCAATGAAACCCTCTATAAGCTGAATATCATCGCTGATCCAGCTCCGAACATCATCCGTTGTGAATTGCCGGGGCCCTTCATCCTCGGAATCATAGCTGCTCTCGCTTTCCGTATCAAAGAGCTCGCCGACTTCGACAATTTGCGTCTCAAGACGCATGCGATTGTATTTTTTCAGTATTGCGTCGATCGACACCCCGGAATCCAGAACAGCAAGCAGCTCTCTTTCTTTTTCGATGATATTAAGCAGTGAACAGTAAAAGGCATAGATGCTGGATTCAATCCTCTTGTAGAGTAGAAGAACAAAGAGATAAGAAAGCGTTTTCCCCGACTCCGGTTTTGAAAGAATGATATGGGGTAGTTTCAACTTTTCCAGAAAATCCGGCAGAGCTTGAAAAAGCTCATGATGGGCGTCTGTGTAAGAGTACGGGATCTTTCGAACACTCGGATCCTGAAATTCAAGCGGCTTACCGCCAACCGACACATTTCGGTAGTTCTTTCTGATGGAAGAACGCATTCTCAGTAGCATAACACCGTTCAACATGCTCTGAATTTCCGCCAGATTCTCTACAAATTTCGGATCGGCCTCAAGATCCGCCATTGTCTTGCCCTGCTTCAACAGTCGGGTCTGGACTCGGAACTCTTCAAAGGCCGCTGGTTTATAACCTGCCGAAAAAAGTTTAGGTTCCGATGTACAGAGGCTAATCAGGTTCCTCAAATCCTCGATAGAGTTATTAAAGGGCGTTGCCGTTAAGAGAATGATCTTGGATCGGAATGACTCACTACGAGGTTGCAAAGCCTGAATATTTCTGAATAAGTTGGTGTCGCTGTTCCGGGCCCGGTGTGCCTCATCGATAATAATCAGATCAAAAGGCTTCTCTGAAACTAATTTCTCGACATCCTCTTTCGCCTGTTGACTGAGTTTCCCTTGAGATAAGAACTGAACGTAATCTGATTCCGGAATTTTGAAAAAGTTTTCAAGCGTCTCCTTCCATTGCGGAATAAGAGTAGGAGGGGCTACAATCAAAACCCTGCCATTCTGCTCTCGAAACCTTCGAATCACCTCGCCCGCCGTAAAGGTTTTACCGAGGCCTACGGAATCAGAAACGATCGCACCACCGAGAATCTCAAGCTTACCAAGCACATTCTCAGCTCCAACTCTTTGAAACTCGGCAAGCAAATCAGTATCTTCTAACCGTTCCTTCGTCAGAGCACCTATATAATGGCGAACAATGTAAAGAAAAAGCTGAAATGGTGATAGTCCGATCAAAGAGGAAGTATTGCGGTGACGGCGTTTCCTTTCGGAATCAACTACGGTTATCAGGGATTCATTCAGGTCAACAGTGGATGATTCCCATAGTTCCTGGAACCAATCCTGAAGCGAGTTGTAATGAAGGTCATCGGTATTCGTTATGTTCAACTCACGGTTATCGGTGAAACCCGATTGGCTGAAGTTAGACGAACCAACGATCGAGTACGTGTGGGTACCGTTTTCGAGCTCGACTCTGGCAAGATAAGCCTTGGCATGAAAGAAATCCTGTGTATACAGCCTGACGTTCAATGTCTTCTGCCGCAACAGAGACAGGAAGAGTTCAGCGTGAGACATTGAATGGGCTGCAAGGTCTGCCTCAAGCTCCCTCAATATCTCGCGCAACTCAACCTGCCAATCAAACTCGGTACCGGACGTCAGTAATCTGGCGGTAGTCCTATCAGTTCGCGGGCTCATAATGATGCGGATCATGTTTTCGCGAGCGCCTGCAGGCTCTTTCAGCGCCGCATTCTGAAGCAGGCCCTCTGCGATGGTTTCAAACCCGCTATAATAAAAATAACCAACCGCAACATCTATCTGTGTTGCCCAGGGCAGGATGATTTGCCGCAAGACCGAATCCAACCGTGTTTCTTCAGACCTGTTGTCAATAATGGCCGGCAGTCTCATCGTCACTCAACAAACCCTGGAGGCACTCCAGGAGCAAGGAAAAACTAACAGGGCAGCCTTCCAGTCGGTCTAACTCATTTCTTTCTGCCTCCTCCCGAAGCAGGAGGCAGAGCGGGCGCCCTCCTCCGCCACCAAAACCGCAATATTTCTCTTGCCGAAACCAAACTGGTCTATCAAACTGGTTTAATGGGGAAAGAGCAAGCAGAAACGATCTCATCGTTTGAGGCAAAAACGCACCTCGCACAGCTCATACAGAAGGCTGAACAAGGGGCCTCATTCATTATTACCCGACGCGGAAAACCCGTAGCGCGACTCGTTCCTCTGGAAAAGCCCGCAGGCCCGGACTACCGGAAGCTTGCTCGGGAAATGAGGGATTTTCGCTCAAAGATACAGGGGAAAATCGACGTTCTCGAACTGCGTGATGAAGGCAGGAAGTACTAATGCCTCTCGTTCTTGATGCTTCCATGGCGGCGAGCCTTGTGCTACCCGGTGAATCATCACAAATGGCTGAGCGGTTGCTGGCTTCCTTACACACCGATGATGAGATCCTCGTTCCCTGTCTCTGGTGGTATGAGATTACAAATATTCTCGTGCAGGCCGTCCGTCGCCGCAGGCTCGATCCGGCCGATATGGTCGGGGCACGCACTATCTTACAAAACATTCCCCTTGTTACCGACTCAAGAGGCGATTGGACATATCAGTCTGAGTTGTCTGCAATTGCAGAAAGCTATGGCCTCACCTCTTACGATGCCGCCTATCTTGAACTTGCCGTGAGACGCAAAGCCGGTCTTGCAAGTTGTGATGACGCGCTCATCGCTGCATGCAAAAAGGCGGGGGTTCCCGTTAACTCCCCTCGCTGATCTCCACAGTCGCCTGACGTTCCTCCTCGTCCCCGCTACTTGAACGAGAGCTCGATCTTTTTATGCCTTTTAGCACAATCCAGCAGATAGAGATCGATGAGATTCTGGTATGGGATGCCCGTCTCCTCAGCCATAGACTTGAAGTAATCGATGGCCTCTGAGTTGATGCGAATCGTGATCTGCTTCTTCAGCCTGCGAGCATAAGGGTTTTTCTTCGCTTTTGAAAAGTCGTATTCTTTCCTCATAATGAGTTCCTGTACTGTAGCGATTCGCGTCGGGTCGCCTTTCGGGCTGAGATAATCCTGACAGTCTGATCATCGGAACGAAAGCAGTGACATACCGTCAATACTCTCAGTCGCAAACTCATCCCCAGCAGGATGAATCGCTCTTCAATTTCTGAGTGATCAGGGTCAGCAATCACCAGACCGTTTTCATCATAAAAAGCCGAACTTGCTTCTTCAAACGAAACACCGTGTTTCTCCTGATTCAGACGACTCTTACGCTCATCCCATTCGAAACGAATCGACATACCCACTACACCATAATTATAAAAACAATATGCCCTGGTGTCAGGCTAAAAACAAGCTAAAAACCACTCCTCTTATGTCGCCTCTATACTCTTCTCTGTGCGACTCACACTTTATGTCTCCATCATTGCCCGCTCTGAGACCATACGCTCTTTAAATCCGCTCTCAACTGTCGACCTCCCCTCTTCCCCTGTGCACACAATGGACCTGTGATTTGAATTTTCCTTGTCACCATCGGCCCGTCACAAAGCCATACCTGTATGGCAAAAATTTTCTACGACGACGCATGTGATCTGAGCCTGCTCAAGGGTAAAACCATCGCGGTACTCGGATACGGTAGCCA
>JAVEVM010000451.1:0-4230 GCA_034005055.1 Desulforhabdus sp.
ACGGAGACCACTGCACAGTTGAGTGAACTAGCCGCCGTAGCTCTTCACGTCGGTATGGAGGCACTGAGTGAGCGCCCGGAATGGTGTTTCGGCCGCACCGAGAAGGATACCTGGCTCAGGATCAAAGAAGAATGTCAACTAGTGGTAATGGGATTGGGAAAACTAGGCGGCCATGAGCTTAACTACGTATCGGATGTGGACCTCCTCTTTTTGCATGCTGCCAGGAGTGACACTGCTGCTGTTTGTTCAGACTCTGCTGTCTTGTTGAGCCGGTTTTGTCAGCGCCTTTCACGACTCCTATCGGAGAAGGTCGAAGGAGACAGAGTGTTTGAAGTGGATCATCGCCTGCGGCCATTGGGAAAGGACGGTCCGCTCGTTCCCTCACTTGCGGCTGCTGTCGATCATTATCTTCACCATGGTCAGCCGTGGGAGCGGCAGATGCTCCTTAAGGCACGTCCTGTGGCCGGAGATCGCCAACTGGGAGCCATCTTCGGTCGGGACGTGCGCCCCTTTGTTTTTAGGCGGTTCCTTGATTTTCAGGCTCTGGATGAATTGCGTGACATGCGGGATCGCATTGTGGCGGAGGCTGTTCGCTCAAGTCCGAACCTTCAAACGTTCGATGTGAAATTGGGCGTCGGTGGAATCCGGGAAATCGAGTTTCTCGTGCAATCGCTGCAGCTCATTTACGGAGGAAGGCATCCGCAATTGGATGAGCCGGGAACTTTGAACTGCCTGGAGCGCCTTGATGAGCTTGGATTGTTGCCCCGGCAGGCTGTCCAGGAGCTTAAGGGTGCATATGCTTTCTTCCGTAGAGTGGAGCATTGGGCTCAACTGGATCAAAATCGGCAAACTCAGAAGCTGCCCCAATCTCCTGAAGGACGCTCGCGTCTGGCATTTGCCCTCGGCTTTGAAGGCCGAGAAGATCTTCTTCTGGGTACACTCGACGCCCACTGCAAAACTGTGCATCAACACTTTACGGCTTTGTTCCGGTCTGATGGCAACGAGGCGGATGCGGACTTTCCCGCTACGGTTATGGAAGGAATTCAAGATTTCGATGTTTTTGAGAGCTATCCCTCTGAGGTCTGGTCCAATGTTCGGAGGCATGTGGAAGGCTTTCCGGGGTTCGTGCAAAGGACTTTGACGGAGTTACTTGTTGAATTTGCTCCTGCTAAGAACAGCAAGATCGCGGAAAAAATGCCGGCCAGGCTGGATCGATATTTTGGGCAGGTTCGAAAACGTCCGGGTTTGGCTAAGGTTTTTCATAGCTCCGCTGCCTGGGTCAAGGACTTTTTGAGAGGTCTGGTACAAAGCGAGCTCATTGCGGATCTCATGGCCCATCACCCCGGTCTGGTTGAAGGCATTGCTGTTTCGTCCGGGGAATATCTAACTGGTGAGGCCTGGCAAGAAGCCGGTTTACGGCTTCTGGATCGACACGAGAAGTTCGAGGAAGGACTTGAATGGCTCCGTCGACTGAAAAATGAGAGGCTTTTGCAACTGGCGCTGGCTGATTTGGGAGGGCGGCTGAACTATGCAGAGATCGAGGAGGAGCTCAGCGCCTTAGCCGACTTTGTTGTTAAAAACACTTATGGCCGGGTTCTCCAAGATCGCGGCTTCTCTCAAGACACACCCCTCGCCGTGTTGGCTCTAGGTAAACTGGGAAGCCGAGAGATGAGTTATCTTTCAGATCTGGATCTTGTCTTTGTGTACGATCCGCCTGGAGTATCCACCGATCTGATCCCGGTAGAAATTGTTAGAATGGTTCAACGTTTCATGCGGATGCTGGTTACGCCTCTAAACGAAGGACCTGGCTATGCGGTGGACGCACGCCTGAGACCGACAGGAAATTATGGGCCGCTGATTGTTACCCGCCGAACCTGGCTGGATTACTACAGAGCGCAAGCCGACATCTGGGAAATTCAGGCTCTTTTGCGCATGCGACCGGTAGCAGGAAGCACCCAATTGTGTACCTGGCTGCAGGAGCAGGCCAACCAGATCTGTTTTCAACAGCGAGATGCGGATGCGGTCTGGCAGCGTCTTTGTCATCTGCGGCAGCGAATGGAGCGGGAGCGAGCGGTGGAGACAGAAGAGGCCATCGACTTGAAGCTTGGGACGGGAGGTCTCGCCGATTTGGAATTTATAGTTCAAGGAAACCTGCTCGTCGAAGGATACAAAGATCCTGCCTTGCAGGTCAGAACCGTTCGGCTGGCATTCAATCAGATTTGGCCCAGGCTTTTAGATGTTGATCTGCCGCTGCGGGATCTACTGGAGGCTTTTGAGACCTTGCGCGCCCTTGAGCATCGGTCAGTGCTCTACAGCGGCCGGCCGGCAACGCGCTTGCGGTCCGAGCAGTTTGAACTGCTCAAAGCGACCGCTTTGTGGCCGCCGCTCAAAGGCAGGAGCAGTGTGGTGGAGACGTGGCAGGACTTGCTTCGGTTGCGCAGAAGGGTGAGAAATGCTCTGCACCATTGGTGTTCTGATCTATAACCGCGCACTTCTTTGGAAGATCCCTCCGTCCATAAAAAATCCTTGACAAATTTTATGAGTACCTCTAAAAATAAAGCTCTGTTGTAAGCTGAGATAATAAAGAGCCGTACAAAGGTGTACGGAGTCCTAATTAAAAGGCGGGACAAAGGCGTCCAACTTCCAAATAGGGAAGTGACGCCTTTTTTGTTGCCCTTTTTTTAGGGCACAAATGTGTTTCTGCTGCATAGGGTTACAAAGGTGTATCCCTGCTTTGGACGAGGGTGTCCACTTGCTCTGCATAAGAGAAGTGGACTTTTTTATTTCATCGATCTTGATTAGTGAGGAGCAACCAAGATGAACCTTTGTAAACCCAATGCAAATGATGCCACCCTTAGCTTCAACCGTTCCAAAAGCGTTGTGCCCATGAGCGGAATTTGTTCGCGCTGCATTGACGGCTGCCGCGGCAACTGCGAAATTTTCCGATCTACCTTTCGCGGCCGCGAAGTCATTTACCCCGGGCCTTTCGGCAAAGTAACTGCGGGAGCCGACAAGGACTACCCGGTCGATTACTCTCATCTTAATATCCAGGGCTATGCGCTTGGCGCCCTTGGTCTTCCCGAGGGAATGGAAGCAGGTCCGGATACGGCGGTTTTCCCAGCCGTAAATACTGAGACGCAATACGGTTGGGATATCAAAGTAAAAATGTCGGTGCCAGTCTTCACCGGCGCCTTGGGATCAACTGAAATTGCGCGCAACAATTGGGAACATTTTGCGGTTGGCGCAGCGCTTAGCGGTGTGACTCTAGTTTGCGGAGAGAACGTGTGCGGAATAGACCCGGGGCTGGAATTGAACGGATCCAACAAGATTGTCAAGTCTCCGGAACTGGATCGGCGCCTGGAGGTGTACAGAAGATACCACAACGGCTACGGCGAGATACTGGTCCAGATGAATGTGGAAGATACTCGCTTGGGTGTAGCCGAATATGCCATCGACAAGCATGGCTTGAACACCATTGAGCTGAAGTGGGGACAGGGCGCCAAATGTATTGGTGGAGAAATCAAGGTTGGTAGTATCGAGCGTGCACTCGAGCTAAAAAAACGCGGTTACATAGTGACTCCCGATCCAACCCGAAAGACTATCCAGGCTGCCTACAAAGAGGGAGCCATCAGAGAATTTGAGCGCCACAGCAGATTGGGGTTTGTAAGCGAAGAAGGCTTCCACGCAGAAGTCGAACGATTGAGAAAGCTGGGCTTCAAGCGAATCACCTTGAAGACCGGGGCTTACAGTCTGCGGGAATTGGCCATGGCCATCAAATGGGGAGCTAAAGCCGAAATCGACCTTTTGACCATCGATGGGGCTCCCGGCGGTACCGGTATGAGCCCGTGGCGCATGATGCAGGAATGGGGCATCCCCAGCATTTATCTTCACTCAAAGGCATATGAGTACTGTGAAAAACTTACTGCAAAAGGTGAGAAGGTGCCCGATATCGCCTTTGCGGGTGGCTTCTCCAGTGAGGATGGCGTGTTCAAGGCCCTGGCTCTGGGTGCGCCTTACGTGAAAGCCGTATGCATGGGACGTGCGCTGATGATCCCCGGTATGGTTGGCAAAAATATCGGCAAGTGGCTGGAGAAAAATGATCTTCCCAAATCGGTCAGCGAATACGGAGCCGCTCCTGAAGAAATATTCGTAAACTACGAAGCCGTCAAAGAAATAGTCGGAAACGGCGATATCAAAAACATTCCACTGGGCGCCATTGGCATTTACAGT
>JAVEVM010000452.1:0-4224 GCA_034005055.1 Desulforhabdus sp.
ATTCAGCCGGTGCTGAATTGAACGATCCTGGCGGAATGGTGGGAACAGCAAAGGGTCATACTCCGGGCTATCGAGCCGGGGCACTGCGGGCACGAAACCGAACGGTTTTATAGATTGATGTGGATATTTAAAAGAAAGAGGCTGACTTATGAGGGCATATAAAGCCGCGCTGTTGCTGCTTTTGGCGATATTTCTGGGTAGTTGCGCATCACGACCCAAAGCTCCGCCGACCACCGGTCTCAAAGAGCTTGCAGATGCATCGGCTCGCCAGGCTGCACCGGATCCTTCAAAATACGTCAAAGCTCCTCCAACCACAGCTAAGACTCCTGCCGTGCCTGCTTTCCTTAATAAACCGGCTCAACAAAAGACCGGCTTGATGACTCCCGCTTTACCTCCACAAGAAGCGGAAGCAGCCACGGTCGGTTCGGAAAAACAGAAAATCATTCTAAACTACGATAAAGCTGATGTTGCGGAAGTGACTGCTCAGATATTCGGCGACTATCTCAAGCTCAACTATGTATTGGACCCAGCCCTGCAGGGTAGAATCAGCCTTTATCTGGAAGGTGAGCTTACCAAACAGGAGCTCCTGCAGCTGGTAACAAAGGCTTACGCAGCCAGTAATATCAGCATCGTGCCGCGAAACGGGATCTATTATATTCAGTCCATCCAAAGAAGCACCTCCAGCAGCTTGCCCTTCGCCGAGCCATTTTCGCTGGAGAAGGGGCAGGGTGGGATAGCCCCTATAATTGTCATGTACCGACTCAGATACGTGGATGTCAAGCAGGCTATAAATACCATTAAGCTCTTCATTACGCCGGGGCGCCCGATTACTACGGACCCGCTAACCAACAGCATCATTTTTGCCGAAGAGCCCGATAACGCCAGAACCATCGTGGATATCCTTCGCAGCCTGGATGTCAACATTCTTCAGGAGGTGGGAATGGAGGTCGTGCCTCTTCAGGCCCTGAGCCCGGAAGAAGCGGTGAAGAGCATAGAGTCCCTGATGACTAAATTGGATATTTTCAAGGAGGACGGGCTCAAAACCGACGCTGTATTCATACCGCTGGAGAGATATGGCGGAGTATTGGTTCTGGCCCAGAATCCGGAAGTGCTGCAGACGGCAAAACGCTGGCTGATGGCTCTGGACGTTAAAGGACAGGAAACCGGGGAGCAGGTTTATGTTTATTTTGCCAAAAACGGACTAGCCAAAGACATTGGCGATATTCTTAACCAGGTTTTCAAGACTGGGGGCAAATCCGACAGCAAAAAGCCGTCGGAGAAAATCGTGAGTGCCACCGAAGCTCCAGCTCAACAGGCTAAGGCTCAGGTGAGCGAAGGGATCTCCATTTCGACCACGCTAACCGGGGAAGTTGTCATCATTGCCGACGAGGTCAATAATGCTTTGGTGATCCGTGCCAATGCCGCCGACTACGGTATGATCAGCGGCGTGGTCGAGGCGCTCGATATTGTTCCTCGGGCGGTGCTGATTGAAGTCATGCTGGCTGAAATCGAGCTCACCAATGACCTGCAGTACGGCGTGCAGTGGTATATCAAAGAAGAGCAGGTGCAAAACGCACTGAAAACCGGTGCAACCAACTTCCAGAACATCGATCTCAGAACCGCCAGCCTCTCCGGATACGCGATGTTCTGGGACACCGCCAATTTGAAGATGTTGATCAATGCGCTGGCCGATAAAACAAACGTCAGTATTCTTTCCACCCCGACTCTGCTCGCCAGCGACAACCAGGAGGCATCCATCACCGTGGGTGGCAAAGAGCCCATTCAGACCGGGCAGACCGTCACTGAAGGCGGCACCACCGTCACTTCCACCCAGTACGAAGAGACCGGCATAATTCTCAACGTTACCCCTCACATCAATGAAGGCGGGCAGGTGCGGCTGGAGATTGAGCAGACCATTCGTCAACCGCAGGCGGCCCAGTTTTCGTCGATTAACTCGCCGGGATTCAGCGAGCGAAAAATAAAAACGACGCTGCTTGCCAAGGACGGCCAGACGGTCGTAATCGGCGGGATTATACAGCACAGGAAAACTGATTCTAAATCAGGCATACCATTTTTACAGGATGTTCCCCTTATATCTCCTCTGTTTGGATCAACCAGCACCAAGTATACGCGCACCGAGCTAATCATCGCCATTACGCCCCACGTCATCATCAGCCGGGATGAAGAGGTGCGGGAGACAAACGAATTTCTGCAGAGACTGCAATCGCTCAAGAGCCGGATCGAAAGGCGCGTCCGCTAGACCTGAGCATTCACTCCTGCAGCCGGTCAAGTGTTTCAAGAAGCTGAGCAAAATCGGCCGGCAGAGGGGCCTCGAAGTTTAAGCGAACAAAGCTGACTGGATGTTCGAAGGCAAGTCGCCATGCGTGCAGCATTTGCCGATCTACTCCAACCAGCAGGTCTCTGAAGACCTTCGATTTCAATGAGCGCGCCCGCTGCCTGCTGCCGCCATAGGTTTGATCGCCCACCACGGGGTGATTTAGATGGCTCAAGTGCACGCGAATCTGATGGGTTCGGCCGGTCTCGATGACCACAAGGAGAAGCGAGACCAGGCGGCCCCACTGCTTTTTTACCTGCCAGCGGGTAACGGCCTCCCGTCCCTTATTTTCAAGCACCGCTATCTTTTTTCGATCGGTCGGGTGCCTGCCCAAATCAGTTCTCAGTTCACCGACTGCTTGCGCAAACGATCCGTGAACCAAAGCCAGATATTCTTTTTCGACCTTGTGTTCTTTAAACTGATTGATCAGGTTGAGATAGGCACGGCCGCTTTTGGCCACCACCATGGCGCCCGATGTGTCACGATCCAGCCGATGCACGATGCCCGGTCTTTGCGGGGCCCCTTGGGCGGCCAGCCGGGGGCAGTGAGCCAAAAGGCCGTGCACCAAGGTACCCTGTTCCCGACCCGCTCCCGGATGGACAACGATGCCCGGCGCCTTGTTGACAACCAGGATCTCCTCGTCTTCAAACAGGATGTCCAGAGGCATGGACTCCGGCTCTAGCTCCTCGGCAGAGCTGCGGACCGGCAGCCACACTGAAATTCTGTCTCCTCCCCTGATTTCCTGCCGCGGCTTAGCCGACTGTCCGTTGAGCAAAACCTGTCCTTCCTGAATCAGCTTCTTGAACTGGCTCCTGGAACATTGACCCAGCATGCGGCTCAAATAAGCGTCGAGCCGCTGTCCGTGGCCTCGTTCTTCGACTGTCAGGCAGTAATCCGGCTTCGCAGATGATTCGGGTGGTTGCTGCAAAATTTAGCACTCCGGGCTCTGGGGTCGAATGGGAGAAGGGGTTAGAGGACCGCACAAAGGGCGGGGTTGCTGTTGCGGGATTACGAGGGGCGAGCGTGTTGGCTCCTCGAACATCGGATTGTCCGGGCATCAGCATCCCGGCACGCCGGCCGGCAATCCGATGCCCGGAAAGCTTGTCAAACCGCTAATGTTGGTGCCGACTCTGCTCGGCATCTTTGAGGGTGGTAAAAATCAGCCGACCGGCGGTCGTCTGCAAAATGCTTGTAACCGATACTTCTACCTCTCGTCCCAGATATCTGCTCGCATTTTCCACCACCACCATGGTTCCATCTTCCAGATAGGCGATTCCCTGCCCCTGTTCTTTGCCCTCCTTGAGAATCTGCAGTCGCAACATTTCACCTGGGAGCACCACAGGTTTCAGGGCATTCGCCAGCTGGTTTATATTCAATACCTGAATTCCCTGCACTTCCGCGACCTTGGCAAGATTGAAATCGTTGGTCACGATTTTGGCGTTCAACCGCAGCGCCAGAGCAACCAGTTTGGCATCCACGTCGCTGAGGTTTTCAAAATCCTGCCGCTCGATGCGAACCTCAGCCAGATTTTCCTGCTGCAAGCGTCTGATCACATCGAGCCCGCGACGACCGCGAACCCGTCGTGTGCTGTCGGGACTGTCCGCAATATGCTGCAGCTCCTGCAATATGAACTCCGGGATAATAAGGGTTCCGCTCACGAATCCGGTCTCTACGATGTCGGCAATACGCCCATCGATGATAACACTGGTATCGAGAATTTTCCCATGACTACCACGAAATGACCCTCGCCCGAACCACGGCCAGTTTGGGAAGCGCAGCTCTTCAATTTTAATACTCCCTAAAACCATTCCTATGTAACCTATGATGCAGGATAAGAGGACGTAGAGTGCACCCCAGATAGTAGTATTGACAAGACCGGGCCAGGTTAA
>JAVEVM010000453.1:0-4218 GCA_034005055.1 Desulforhabdus sp.
CGTGCCCAAACTCCGTTTGGGCACGCAATTGACCGCGAAACTCCGTTTCTTTCTTTGTCACTGAACTGCAAACTGAGTTTGCCACCCCAAGTACGTTCCCAAACAGAGTTTGCGAACGAGGGGGTACCTGTCTCGGCACACCTCATGGGTAAAAGGCAGGATAAGCTGACGAAGATTAGGGTGGAGGATCAGCCGGACTTAAAGTATCTTTAAATTCTTCGTAAGGTGATGCGTGGCTGTTCGAGGAAATCTGCGATGAAGCTCAGCAAGTTTTTTGAATTTCAGTCGGACACGGGAGATTTGCATGGCTGAGGTCAAGATTGTTCGAAACCCGAGCGAAGATGAACTGAACAAACTGGGAGTCAGGGACTGGCCCATTTGGACCAAAGAGGTCTCAGAGTTCCCATGGTACTATACCGATCCCGAGATCTGTTTTTTACTCGAAGGCGACGTGGTAGTGACTCCCGAGCAGGGCGAAGCGGTGGAAACTGGAGCGGGAGATCTGGTTTCTTTTCCCAAAGGCATGTCCTGCACCTGGAACGTCCGCAAGAATGTGAGAAAACATTACAAGTTTGGATAAGAGAGGCTATGGCCACATGCCGTACATTAAGCCGGAAAGAAGAGAACTTTACGACACCTATTTGCAGAAGTGTTCAGAGCAAATCGAAAACGAGGGTGAGCTCAACTACTGCATCTACAAATTGGCTGCTTTGGTGATCGAGCGAATTGGGGAGAGCTATCGGAACCTCAGCATGTGCTCCAGTGCTATGGAACATGCCAAACTTGAATGGTACCGAAGAAGACTCTCTCCCTATGAGGACCGCAAAATCAAAGAAAATGGCGATATATGAGATCTGGCATTACTGCTGCTGAGCGAATCTGAATCTTCTGTGCGTGAATCATTGCTCGCTAGATCCTTTTCCATTGCCCTGCCACCCATCTAAAAATCTCGCCTCTCACGTCGCTTTCATCGATCGGGCCGCATTCGCCTTTGACTCTGATGACGCCTTTTCGCATATCGTCCCCGACCCAGCCGCCGGCATTGCCTTTGACGGTAATCTCGCCGCCTGTCATGCTTTTGCCGATTATGTCGCCGGCATTACCTTCGATCGTGATGCTGCCGCCGTGCATATGATGCCCGATCCAATTGCGAGCGTTGCCTTTAATGGCGATCTTGCCGCCCTGGAGGTATTTCCCGATATGGCTGCCTGCATGGCCTCTTAACTCAACCTCTCCGCCACTCATCTTCACTCCCAGGAAGAACGCACGATTACCGAGCATTTCGATTTTTCCTCTCGGGTGCTTGAAGCCGAATCCCGAGACCGCTCCGACGTGTTTCGACAAATCGAAGAACAACACGTCAGTCTCTTGAATGATTTCGTGGTAGATTCCCGAGATCAGAAAGCCAAGCAGAGGACCTCGAGTATAGTTGGGCAATACTTCGCTGAACAGCCGATCTATGTCCGCAATATTCAGATCATATTCTGCCGTTATGGCCTTGCCGAATTCAAAGATCTTTTCACCTGCTTCGAGACGCCAGTGCTGCAACGTCATGATCAAGCTCTGAGCTTCCTTGGCAATGTCTTCCAGCTTGTCGAAGTTGTCTTCGATGATTCGCTCATACCGTTGTCGCTTCTTTATGATGTCCGCATCTACAGCATTCAACTTTAACAGTTCAGGATCTTTCTTCAAAAGATCTCTAATTGCCCTCATGCCTAACTCCAAACATCTTCCCCACTGCTATACGAGGAATATCCTGCTCCCGTGCTACTTCAGCGAAGGT
Organism: Desulforhabdus sp.; assembly: GCA_034005055.1. Lineage (GTDB taxonomy): Bacteria > Desulfobacterota > Syntrophobacteria > Syntrophobacterales > Syntrophobacteraceae > Desulfoferrobacter. Next base: position 1,784 of record JAVEVM010000453.1, read on the forward strand.
AACCGAGGTTGGAAGATGCTTTATCAAACGGTCATAGTTTTCTTCGAACCTTTCATCAAAATCTCCTTCTCCCTTGATCCAGATGACCGTCAGTCGCCCTTGTATGTGTGAGAAGTAGTCAATGACCCGGTCCACATTTTCTATGCCCGCATCCGTTATCAGGATGTAATCTATGGTTTCGCCGGAAACAGATTCCATGTATTGATCGAGCTCGCTCAAATGGAGCGTAGTCCCACCACCCTGATAGGTTTTCAACAGCTCATAGACGGTCCGCCTGTCCCTGCTGGGCGCAAGCATTAGATTCGAATTGGAGAAGTTTATCACTCCGACTTGGGCTCCCAGCGCGAAAAAATTGCGCGCTACGGCAAATGCCCCCAGAACTCCGTAGGAAACAACTTCTTCCGGGTTGGCCATGCTTCCGGACGAGTCCATCAAGATAACCGCATCGGGAACCGAGTACTCCCCATACCGTTCAAACTCGGCCAACTGGTGTTTCTTGGCGAGAGAAGGAAGCACTTTCCCGTAGCTTTCAACCGGATTATAAGTCTCGATGCTGTCGTCCAGGTCGAAATCCATTATCTGATCGGGATACAGGGAGCCCTGTCGAACAAGCGATTCAATGAAAATGGAATAACGCCTTGCCCTGCTTCTGTACCAGCTCACATCCGGTTTTTCGAGGTCCTGCAGGAGGTCCTCTTCCCCGCGAGTGATCCCCTTGCCGCCCGAGCGCTGACTGGGCAGCTTCAGCGTGTTCCCTTTGATCTCCTCCAGCACCTCGGCCGCAATCCGCTGGTATTCCCGTGGAGTCACCTCCCGGGCGATTCCTTCCATGGCGCGGATTATCTCATCCTTGCGAAAGTCGCCCTGGTTGAAGAAAGTAAAGGGCAAACCGATCTGATCGCCGAGATCGATCAGTGGGTCGATTATCTCGGCAAAGCGCCTGATGTTATTCTTGATACGGACCCTGTTCAGATCGAGGAAATCTATGGCGCGCAAAGCGGATAGCTTTTCTTCGAGATCAGGATCGAGCTCCCTGAAGCCAAAATCGATTCCACTCACCCGCGTGTAAAACGCCCGCAAAAGACGATCCGCGGCGTCTCCAAGCGGCAGTTCCCGATAGGTTTGCGCAATCTCTTCCAAGCCCTTATTGATGGTGAGATCCAGGTTGACAACGACGTCGTCAAAGAAGTTTCTGACCTCGCTCTTATGAGCCGTATCGCTCAGCCAGGAATATTCCAAAATGATCGTCTTGAGATCATAAGGATGTTTGGCCCAGTGGTTCAGCTCATGATGAAAAATTCCCAGCAGAGCCTCTTCTGTGTACTGGTCCGCCACACCCTCTCCGATCAATAATTTATGTTTTTGTGCAGCAAGATCGACTTCGACGGCTTGCTTTTCGGTCAGCTCAATTTTGAGGATCGGAGGATAATAAAGATCCTTCCGCGCTCGTTTGAAGAGCTCCTGAATCCGGTTTGACCGTTTTCGGTCAGGCTGTCTCACCTGTGGCCGCACTACCATATATCCTACAATTCCCGCACCAGGCTTTGGAAGAAAGAGTGTTCAATTTGTTGCGCCAGGGCTTTCAATCTTTCTGCATCCCCTTTTTTGAGGGCAGTGTAAGCTTCTATCTGGTAATTTTTGTGCTCCTCCCATCGTTTTTTCAGCTCTCGCAGTATATCGCCAACCGCATACCAGGAGTCAGATGAGCTTTTTTCTACGTCCCTCACTTCACTTCGCTTCTTATCGCTTATCGTGCTTCGCTGCCAGAGAGCATAAGGGATGATTGCCATGAGGTGCTCCAGGGTTGCTTCCTCGTCTCCGGAGATCCAGGCCAAAGCCTTGGAGTATTTGTATATGCTTTGCTCGGCACGGTTGGAGATGTTGAATAGATCGGAACAGATGTAGTTGATATAATGGCAGCCATCACATCGAGAGAACTCCTTTTGCAGAGTATAATGGCAATAAACCTCCTGCCCGAGATAGTCCATAAGGAGCTCGACGTCTTCAGAAATCGGCAGTTCAAGAACCTCTTCTTTGATCGCATCCAGTTCCGCAAGTCTTGGGATTTCTATTTCAATCCCTTCCCTGCGAAATCTTGCCTCCAGCTCTTCTTTGAAATCTTCTGATTTTTGATTTATGTAATCAACCAGTTGGTCGGCCGACCCGGTTTGGTTGTTCTGCAATATGGTCTCGATGAGATGCTGGCTTAATTCCCTGTCCTTGAGGATATCCTCATCGATGCCCCGCCGGATGAGCCTTTTCCTGACGGGATGCGACGGTCCCGTTTCAATGGCGACATCGAACCTGTCCAACAACGGAGGTATCAGCTTGGTCGCACCGATGTCCTGGTAATTTATGGTTGCGAAGAAGGTTTTCGGCTGCCTGAACATCAAGGTGTCACCTCGATAGCTCCATATGTTCCTGTCAACTTCATT
>JAVEVM010000454.1:0-4217 GCA_034005055.1 Desulforhabdus sp.
AGTTACCCAACCCCACCATGGCAAGATACCAGGTCCGGCTCAGGCCGAGAATTTCCTTGATCTGGTTGATTAAATCGCTCACGCGATAAACGACGCCGCGCACCCCAAATTCGCCAAAGTAGGCAAGATCCTTGCGAATCTGAGCCGGGTTGACACCGCATTGCTTGGCCAGCCGTTCTGAGGAAATGACATCCATTTCCTCCTCGAGCAAATCCTGCAGAGTCCGCATGTAGATGGAGAGCCGGTTAATGGTAGCCATTGGAATTTTGGCAAATTTCATTACTTTGCCCCTAACAAGCTAGATTGAAGCATTAAGCACAAAAACAATTCTCATCTGGTGGCGCTGTTAACCATGTGATATTCTTCACATTAGCTCGCCGAAAAAAAGTCCGGCTGCACGCTTTGACCGAGGAGAAGCGGCAGGGGCATTATCATAAGCCTGTATGCCCCTGCCGTTCTTGCCTTTGTCAATTAGCTCATTAGTGAGCAGCCAGACCTACGAATCCCTGAATGAGGCTGGATACAGGGTTGGCGTAGATGAGAATCAAGGCGACAACGAGGGCGTAAATACAAAGAGATTCGATCATCGCCAGACCGATCAGCATGGTAACGGTCACTTTACCAGAGGCCTCAGGGTTACGCGCAATACCTTCCACTGAGCTCTTTACCGCAATGCCCTGGCCGATGCCGCAGCCGAATGCCGCAATAGCAATACCGAAGCCAGCAGCAATGGCCGAATACATGAAGAAGCGAAGCCCTTCAACTTTTTCAGCAGCGCCGGCGTCCTGTGCGAGAGCTACGGTTGCCAATCCCAGCAGAAACAGTGTCGTCAGTAACCCAACCTTCTTAGTCATAAACCTTCCTCCTTGTAACAGTTGATTAAAAGTTAAAGTGAATCAAAAAAATATATAAACGCGGCCTTCCTTCAACCCTTTACCGCCTGGATTAATGAGCTTCTTCAATAGCTCCGGCAAAATACATCATCGACAGCAGACAGAAGATGAAAGCCTGAATAAACCCGGTAAATAACCCGAGGAACATCATAGGCAGAGGCGCAAGATAGAGCCCGGCCAGGAAAAACAGGATCGCCAGCACCAACTCCTCACCCATGATATTGCCAAAGAGACGTATGGAGAGACTCAACACACGGGCAAAATGGCCGATGAGCTCAATGGGCATGATCAGTGGAGTAAGCCACCAGATAGGCCCCATAAAGTGCTTGATGTATTTGACGCCATGAAACCTGATGCCGATAACATGGGTGTAGACGACAACAATGAGAGCACACGCCAACGTGGTGTTAATGCTAGCGGTGGGTGCAAAAAAACCGGGAACCATTCCCATGTAGTTGCTGAACAATATAAAGAACCCCAGTGTAGCTATCACCGGAAATGCGAACCGTCCCTCTTCTCCGGTAACGTCGATCATGAAATTCTCGATGCCGACCAGAACGGTCTCGAAGAAATTCTGTCCGCCTCTGGGAACCATCTCAAGCCGCTTGGAAGCCATCGCTCCGAGCACAAACAGCAGAATCATAATCACCCATGTATAGGTCACGTGAGGTAATAGCAAATACTGCCAAAATGAATGAGCCTCACTCGCACTGGCAACTACCGGTAAGCCCAATTTTTCAAACAGCAAATTCAAAAACAGTATCGGGTGCTCCATACGCTACCTTCCCCCTTTTTTCACTTGCGTCAACAAAAACTCATGTGCCCCAACCGCCGCAATACTTAATACAACCAACGACAGTCCCACCAGCAAAGCGATGGGATTGGCCCAGCCATAATAAATTATGGTAAAAATCACAAACAGAACCGCTAAAAAGCGCAGATAGTAACTTACAAAAAGCCCCCCCGGACGAGGTATCCTGCCAGAACTTTGGAATGCCCTTCGCAACTGCCATTTGAGAATCTGGAAGCTGCCGGTGGCGATAATTCCACCCAGAAGCACCCCCAATGCGGTCTTGGGGGAAAACAAAACTCCGGCACCCACAGTCGCACTAACCAACAGGACGGCATTGGTCCACTCGATGCGCCTGAGGAGCCTTTCATTAGCAAAAACTTTCAATAAACCCTAGAGCCTTCTATTCGTCTCTTTGCTGCCTTTTTATGAATCGATAATAATTGAGAAAGCCGGCAATTATCCCAAAGATCATGAATAGCAGGGTGAGCCACGGAAAAGTGTCGAACCGGGAATCCAGCCAGACGCCGACCGCCAAACCGATAAAAATCGCGAGGGCAACTTGAAGCCCCAGTGTGCTCGCCCAGCCCAATTGCTTGAGCATTTTTTTGGTTTCATTTCTCATGCCAGACTTCGTGTAAATGTTCACAGACCTCCTAGCATAGCCCCTCTTTCAAGTCAATGCTTTTTTCTAGCCGATCGCCTGCCATTTCTCTTTGGCCCGCATAAATGCTGCTTTTGCAGCCTCTATGGTGTGATCGAGCTCGGCTTTACTGTGAGCCAGGCTTATGAAAAAAGCCTCAAACTGCGAAGGTGCCAGATATACGCCCCGATTCAGCATCTCTTGAAAAAAGGTCGCGTAAACATCGGCTCTGGCTTTCATGGCGCCGGCAAAATCGGCAATCGGCTTATCAGAAAAAAATCCGCACCCCATCGATCCCACTCGATTCAACAAGACCGGCACGCCCGCTGCTGCAGAAGCTTGGCTGAGACCTTCAGCCAGATAGTTCGCCTTTTCCTCCAGCTCCGCGTAGACCCCACCATCACTCAGCAGTTCCAGAGTTGCAAGACCGGCACTCATGGCAAGGGGATTTCCAGATAGGGTGCCTGCCTGATAAACTTTCCCCACAGGTGCCATCTCTTCCATAATTGTTCTTTTTCCGCCATATGCTCCCACCGGCAGTCCACCGCCTATGATCTTGCCAAGACAGGTCATGTCTGGCATCACCCCGAATAACTGCTGCGCTCCGCCGGCAGACAGACGAAAGCCGGTGATCACCTCGTCAAAGATCAAGACAGCGCCATATTGGTCGCATAGGCTGCGCAGACCTTTCAGGTAGCCTTCTTTTGGCGGTACCACTCCCATATTGCCTGCTACCGGCTCCAGGATTACCGCAGCAACTTCACTTCCTACCTGTGCCATGGCCTTCTCTACTGCTTCAAGGTCGTTGTAAGGAAGTGAGAGCGTGTGCTGGACAATTTCATCAGGAACTCCCGGGCACCCGGGAATGCCAAATGTCGCCAACCCAGAACCGGATTGCACCAGAAGACAATCCCAATGGCCGTGATAGCATCCATTGAATTTTATGATCTTTTTTCTTGCGGTGTAGCCTCGAGCCAGCCGAATTGCGCTCATGGTGGCTTCCGTGCCCGAATTCACCATTCTCACCATATCCATGGAGGGCACCATTTCAATAACTTTCCGCGCCATTTCGGTTTCAATTCGGGTGGGAATACCGTAGGAGGTCCCTGCCTTCACCGCCTTTTGCACCGCCTCTACGACCTTCGGATGAGCATGTCCGGCAATCAAAGGCCCCCAGGAGCAGACATAATCGATGTAACTGTTGCCGTCCTCATCAATGATCCGACAACCTTTCGCTTCCTTCACAAAGATAGGCGTCATCCCGACAGCCCGGGCTGAACGCACCGGACTGTTCACTCCCCCTGGTATCCAGCGGCAGGCTTCCTCGTAGAGTTGTTTGGAGCGATCCCACTTCATGGCTGTTCCTTTTCTATCGTTATCATAGATTGTTCAACTCTAGCTTCGATCTGACAATTTCACGATGATATGCGGCCATTAGCTCGCTGAGACGCAACAGTCCTTTCAGGCCCCCCTGGTCGTCAACGATTGGAACGCGCCCGTAGCCGGACTGCAGGAATTTCACCAAAGCATCATACAGGCTCTCGTCCAGCCTCACACTCACCGCCGGCGAGGCCAGTTCTCCAACCACCAGAAGATCAGACAAATGATCTTCAAACAAAATGGCATGCAAATTGGGCAGCGAAAGAATGCCGCGCAATCTGAAATGATCGTCCACCACGGGGAAAAACGATTCGCCGGTGCGTGTCAGGAAACGCTTCAAAGTAGCAAAAGTCATATCCTCCGGCAGGCTTGTGACAGGGGCATCCACCCGGTAGACATCCCGTACCGTCAAGGTCTGCAGAATATTGATTACGGCATCGTTGCGGTGGGCCGGCGAATGGAATTTGTTATGCACCTGTTTTTCGTACAACGACCAGCGCTGAGAAAGCAG
>JAVEVM010000455.1:0-4209 GCA_034005055.1 Desulforhabdus sp.
ACTTGATCTTAGCAATCGGTATTATCCCGTCGTTGTTCGAGCATGAAGCAGAGGCCAACTATCTTCTTTTCTCAGCCGTCATTGTGGGAGTGCTTTCCATGTACTGGATACTCATCCCCTATGTAGCTGGAGTCTACTTGCTGTTCAGCTTATTTCGATTCGGAGCTCGCTGCTTTGAGGTAACTCCGGTACGCACCCTGGCAAAAATCACTGCTGCAAGTCTCATTATGAATCCTTTCATTGTGATTTTTCTTTGCCTACACGGAGCTGAAATAGTCACAACTACCTCCCAATTCACCAACAACATTCCGCGCTATCCTAGTCTCGAGGAGATACTCGGGTTCGCTCGCCATTTCTCCTTGCTGAATGGCGATACAGCGTCAAGTGTCCTGATGCCGGCAATTACGATGCTCTCCATTTTGGTAATTGCCGTCGGCTGCTTTGCCCGGTTCGCCGATCGTGACTACTTGTTCATCAGTTCGCTGGCATTCTTTTCTCTTTTTGGCTTTCTTTTTTACTATGTCGATTTCACATATCACTTTTATAAAAATGCCGTGCTCGGCACTTTCCTGCTGCTGATGGCAATTGTGGCAGGAGTTGGTTGGAGTCTTACTCGAGCCTCACTCAAGATCCTTACCAGAACGTTACTGATTGCTTTCATCTGTGTGTTTGTGAGCATCAACATGAGGACCTGGATTTCCTTTACCCGGGAGAGTTATCCAGTGGTAGACAGATCTTTGATCTCGTTGACCGAAGTAGTTAAGGACATTCCATCTGATAGCCTCATTTTGGTCAACTCGTCTGATCCAACTGAGGAAGCCTGGATTTCATATTTCCTTAGAGAGAAGAAGATAAAGCTCGAAGGATCTATCGAACCGTGGGGCTTTTGGATACTTGCGCCTTTTTCCGGGAACGCGAATGCTAATTTCTTTTTCGATCCCGAATCAGATGTAATCGATTATACGCTATCTCCCAAGTTCGAGCATGCCGATATAATTCGTTCGGAAGCTCGCCAATCGATTGCCTCCAATGCCGGTTACATTTTGACGAAGGGATTGCCTGACCCTTTTCTTTTCAAGGGTTGGTACCCGCCGGAGGAGAGCGGGAACGGTGTCGGTCGCTGGACCGGAAGCGAAGGAAGTATCCTTCTTGGCAAGGCCGATCAGGATTATCTACTGGAGATCACAGGAGAAATTCCAACATGTTATGCCGGCGATCCGCCAACCATTCAACTGCTACTCAACGATCAGCTCATCGATACGGTTGAATCCGATCCAGCTTACTTCACCCAAAAGAGCCTGCTCACTAAAGACCTCACGACCAGGATCTATAACGAATTAACGTTGGATCTCGATAAGACTTTTTCCCCCGATAACATTATGAAAAACGGTGACAAGCGCAGTCTTGGCGTAATGGTCAGATCCATCAAGCTGTTACCGGGAGAACTGTTTGGGATCGATTATCCCATCGATGTCGGGAGCCCCGAATTCGACCCGTACTTGATGCAAGGTTGGTCGTTTAACGAAGTCTTGGAGGATGGTACAACGTTTCGGTGGGTGCAGGGCAAAAACGCTTCCCTGACCGTTTTTCTCATAGATACGGCAAACCTGAAGATGGAGCTCAAAGCCCTCCCTTTTCTCTACCCCAACAGTCCGCTGCAGGAAGTGACCGTCAGCATCAACGATCACGTAGTCGGGCGTATCGGTATGGCCAACGCAACCTGGCAGTTATTTGAAGTTGATATTCCTCGCAATATTCTCAGGAAGGGACTCAATACAATTGACCTGATGTTCAGCTCTTCCGCTTCACCATCGGAAGTTTCTACGGACTCTGCCGACCCGAGAAGCCTTTCAGTCGCATTCGACGTCATCGGATTCAGACACGGATTAACACGGATGGACACGGATTAGCACGAAATGACCGGCTTATAATAGCACCCTTCGATATTGCAGCTTCGGTTTACCGAAGTTTAGCAGCAGTCCGACCTTCAAACCGCTTGCCTTGATATAGTTTAGTATCTGCCCGACATGCGATGAGGTTAGCTGATCAATGGCTTTAAGCTCTACAATTACTCGCTTGTTGACAAGGAAGGAGATCACAATAATACGCTCCGACCTTTGCATCCTTGTACCTGACTTCCAAGAGTAGCTCCTCCTCTGCTAGGTAGCCACGAAGCTTGAGCTCGTGTACAAGAGCCTTCCGATAGACCGTCTCCAGGAAACCATGGCCGAGCACTTTCGAGACTTCCATGGCCGCCCCGATTATTGCCTCCGTGATTTTATCGACTTCTTCTCCGACCACCAATCTCATCCGTGTCCATCCGTGTCTGAAATCATCTGCCCGTGTCCATGCGTGTCCCGTGTTCGCCCGCGTCGGGGGACCAGCATGCAGCAGCCCCAGCAACCGGGGAAAAGGGTATCTTCGTGCAGTGCCCGGCGGAACTTTCTTGCTTTTTCGTTATTGAGCAGCTTTCTGAGACTATTCTTTCTCACATTCCCGATTATCTTGTAAGGGCATATCAGCACATCTCCATAAGCGGAGATACCGGCCCCGTACCAGGGATAATAGCAGCGATAGCGGGCAAGTCTTCTCTTGTCGTCGTAATGATCGATAATTTCCTGCGGGTCGAAGCCTTGTGGAGTTGTCCGGATCTGAGTGCCAGATTGGGCAGCATCTTCATAGATCTTCGTGAGCTCGCTCCTCAAAAGCTCCAGGTTCAATCTCTTAACGGCCGGCGGGGGGCACATGTAGGAGACGTCTGCGCATCGAGTGGTGCGTGTCGTTTGCGGCAACATGTTCATCGTCATCACATTGAAAATGTCTGCCTTGTTTGCCTTGGCAAGAAGATAAATCTGGTAAAGCTCGCCGACGTTCTCTTCAGAAATTACGGTCTTGAGCTCGATCAGCGGGTACCGCCTGTTTTGTGATGCCTTAAAGTGGCTTAGAGCCTTCAATGCCGCAATGGTCTTTGCAAAGGCCCAGGATCTTCGGGTGATGCGATTATGAGTCTCCTGCAGTCCCTCAAGGCTTATACCCACTAGCACCAGGCCCGGGCTCAAGACGGTTGTGGCTCCGAGAGCAACCAATGATTCGGCGATATGGCTGGTAATCAGGGTTGCATTGGTAAAAATGTGGGTCTTGTTGCGCTCGGAAGCAAAGGCAAGCAAGTCCATGAAGCCGGCCTTGGCAAAAGGCTCGCCGCCGGTGAAGGAGACAATTGCCGTACGTGGGATTTCTCCCACGATTCTTTTCAATTCGGCTGTGGAAAGCTCCGAGCTCTGCCCAGGCGCTAGCGACGAGCCATCACCCGGAGCCTGCAGAAACTGGCAGAAATCGCAGCTCAAATTGCATTTGTAGGTCACCTCCAGAAACACCTGTAAAGGCGGCAGGCTGGACCCGGGTAACAGGTGCATCGGGATGGAGCTGTAAGTGTTGACGATTTTTTGATATAGGAAGGAATAATTCATTTTCTCCGACTCAGTCGTTCAGGTGGCTCAACTCACTGCGTTGCTTCAAATGGTTCACTGCGTTGCTCACTCACTCCGTTGGTTCAAGTCGCTCACTCCGTTGGTTCAAGTCTCCGACTTGAACCATGTTGACATTCAACAATCCACAGATTGCGCAGATTAACACAGATGAATACTTCATACGTGTAAAATGAGCGATGAAGGAGCTCTCAAGATTATCGGTGCGGCTATGGATGTGCACAGGGAGCTTAGTTGCGGGTTTCTTCACGCAGTCTATCAGAAAGCCTTGGGGAGAGATCTCATGCAGCAGGGGATTCCTTTCAAGGCCAAGCCCAACTTTGCGATTGTGTACAAAGGCAGGCCGCTGATCTCTCCAATACAAACGGTTCGTCTAGCAATCGGTGTGAATCTGTGAAATCTGTGGATTACCACGCTAAGGTTGCGCCGCTTCGGGATTGAGCACGCGCATGGTGTCGTCCTTCATGCCCATGCAAAGGATCTTTTGGCTGGTAGCGTAACGGACAACGCTCTCATCGATGTATAGGGAAGCGATGATGCCAACACACCTCTTGCCTGCGTACTCGGGAAAGAAATCATCAAAGGTCTCCAGCTTGGCTGCCAGGCCATCCACGTCACGGTTGTTCAGGCTGCTCTTCGTTTCATTGATAAGCGCCACGCCTTTGCAGACGAGCAGCGCGTCCAGCTCCATGGTTTTTGACCCCAGCCTGCGTTTGACTCGGAC
>JAVEVM010000456.1:0-4209 GCA_034005055.1 Desulforhabdus sp.
ATACCTTTTGCCCTATGACTCATGTGACGGGTCTCATCTTTCAGACAGCACACCACTGGCGCGCCGCGATGGACTGCGGCATGGGCGGTGGAATGGGCAGCGGCATGGCAGACATGTTCCCCCTACGGAAGTAGAGCAGAATCGTGCCGAGCTGAGCGTGTTTCCGCGATGGCAGGTACACAATATAGTGGGCTTCCTTAAAGACGCTGTCTGACGGCTATTTTGAAAGACGGCAATAAACTCTAAAGTGGGTAACATCTGAACGAAACCAGCCAATAATAAGGAGGAGGCTATGTGGTGCAAAAAACTTTGTTTGGTGTTGGCAATGGCCATGGCTCTCGCCCTGTCGAGCGCAGTCCTTGCCCAGCCCCTACCCATGAATCTCAACGCGGAGCAGGAGCTCGGCAGGATGCTGTTCATGGAAAAGGACCTGTCCATCAACAAAAATCAGGCCTGTGCGAGCTGTCACTTCCCAGGGGCCGGGTTCGACGAGCCTGACGATACGCTGCCGGTATCAAAGGGGTCCGTCTCGAACCTTTTCGGCGGCCGTAATGCCCCCTCCGCGGGCTATGCGGCGTTCAGCCCCTTTTTCCGATGGGACGATGCTGACGGTCTCTACGTGGGAGGACAGTTCTGGGACGGCCGGGCAAACAGTCTGAGCGAGCAGGCGGCAGGTCCCTTGTTGAACCCGGTCGAGATGGCCATGCCCGACAAGTGGTCAGTAGTGGACCGGCTTCGAACGAGCTCCGTCAATCCTTCATTCCCTCCGCCTCCTGCCTTTCCTTTCAAATGGTCAAACTACGTCGACGCCTTCAAGGAAGTTTACAATCTTGACTTGGCTTCCGTCCCTGCATACGATCCGGCTTACGATGGGTCGAGTCCAATGCCTCCCGGCGTGCTGGAGGTCTATGATCGGATAGCAAAAGCAATTGGCGAACTGGAGAAAAGCCGAACCTTCAGCCGATTCACCTCCAAATATGATTACTATCTTGCGGGAATGGTAAAGCTCACCCACCAGGAGCAGATGGGGCTGAAACTCTTTGAGACCAAGGCCAAGTGCGCTCAGTGCCACTTGAATCGACCAGCCCTTGCCCCTGACGGCAACGCCATGCCACCGCTGTTCACCGACTACACCTACGACAATCTCGGTCTGCCCATCAACCCCAAGGTCGTGGAACTTCGAAGCGCCGCCGGGCTGCCGGTTCCGACGGACTATGGCCTGGGTGGGCGGCCGGATATTGCTGCGAGAGATCCATTGACCCTTCCGGACGGAACCATTGTGTCTACTCATCAAGCCGGCAAACACAGGGTGATGACTCTCCGCAACATTGACATCACCAAGCCTTACGGCCACAACGGGCTTTTTGAGACTCTCGAGCAGATCGTTCACTTCTACAATACCCGGGATGTCCTGCCCGCCTGCGCCGGCCCACTCTATAACACCGACCCCGACTTTGGCAACGCCTGCTGGCCGGCTCCGGAAGTGGATATGAACGTGAATGCTGGAGAGTTGGGGAAGCTCAATCTTACCCCGGACCAGGAGGGCGCTGTCGTTGCCTTCCTGAAGACTCTCACCGACGGGTACGTAGTAGTAGATCCTAAAACCGGTATGCCTCGGCCGTCACCGTGGTTTCCGAAGTATCCGCCGGTAACTCCCGTTCCGATGCCCTGACAGGTCCCGATGCCGGCCGGAGTTGCCGCAAAGCGGTAGACGGGCAGCCGGGCCCGGTAGGCGATTTTTACGACAAGTCCCGTCAAACCTTTTTGATGAAGGGACGCCAGGGGTGCTGCAGGGTGGACGCCATCGTGTCCATGACCAGCTGCTTATCCCATGAGGCGCGCTCCCTTCCAAAACAAAGGAGAGAAGCTCATGCGAGGCAATCTATTGAATATGATCCGAACCTCCCGGTTTGTGTTGGCGGCGATCGTCATGGGACTGCTCTGGTTGATCGCCTTGCCGTCCAATGCTCAAATGTACAGATGGGGGGGAGGCGGTGGCGGTGGTATGGGAGGGGGCGGCATGACCGGAACAACGCTCACCACTTTCGAGACAGCCGATTTTTCCGGCTCGGGTGCTTGCGCGTTCTGCCACAGCCAACTCACGGACAGCACCGGAAAGGATGTCTCCATTGACGCGCATTGGCGCTCGACCATGATGGCAAATGCGGCCAAAGATCCTCTCTGGCAGGCGAAGATCAGCTCGGAGGTGAAACGGACCCCGGGGTTGCAGGCCGCAATCGAGGAAAAATGCAGTCGATGTCACATGGGAATGGCGAGGTACCAGGACCTGACCAACGGCACCAGTGAAGGGAAGATAAAGGTGCTTGGAACAGGCTATCTCGCTTCCACCCATCCACTGCATGCCGCCGCCATGGACGGGATATCATGCACCCTCTGCCACCAGGTGCAGCCCGAAAGTCTAGGTACCGAGGCAGTTTTTACGGGACAATACGCAATCGATACCTCAACATCAACTCCCTATCGACTGGCGTTCGGTCCTTATGACCAGCCGGTGCAGAACCCCATGGAGATGCATTCGGGGTTTTCCCCTGTTCCTGGAGACCATGTCGCGGGATCTGCCCTCTGCAGTCCCTGCCATACGCTCTATACTCCTTACGTGGATGCTTCGGGAACTGTCAAGGGTGAATTCCCCGAGCAAACGACCTACCTGGAATGGGAGCATAGCGGGAGAGTCAAGAGCTGTCAGGGCTGCCATATGCCGGATGCGGGGTCCGTGGTGATCAGCAACAGGCCTTGGTGGCTTTCTCCACGAAGCCCGTTTGGTCAGCACCATTTCGTCGGCGCAAACAGCTTCATGGTGAATCTCATCAAGAGCAATGCGGCCACTCTTGGCGCCACCGCAGATCCCGCCCACTTTGATGCGACCATTGCCCGCACCGACACGATGCTTCAATCGAGGACCGGAGGTCTTGACCTGGTATCCACTTCTCTGGAGTCAGGTGTCCTGAACTTCACGCTCAAGGTCCAGAACATGGCCGGGCATAAGTTCCCAAGCGGTATTCCCGCGCGACGCGCCTGGCTCCATGTGACCGTAACCGACAGTAAGAACAGAGTGGTTTTCGAGTCTGGAAAGCCGCAGGACGACGGGAGCATCATCGGGAACGATGCCGACATCGATGCCTCGAAGTTTGAGCCGCACTATGACGTCATCAACTCAGCGGACCAGGTGCAGATTTACGAACCCGTCATGGATGATTCTGACGGCAACGTGACGTACACCCTGCTCAGGGCCGCCGCCTATGCCAAGGACAACCGGCTGATCCCCTCGGGGTTCGCCAAGAGCTCTGCTTCGAGCGATATCGCGGTGGTTGGGGATGCCGCAGGCGATTCAAACTTCATCGCAGGGGAAGATCAAATCACCTATCAGGTTCAGTTGTCCAATGCGCCCAGCGGGACACTGACAGTCAAAGCGGAGCTGCTCTACCAGGCTGTGTCCTATCGCTTTGCCAGGGACTTGAGCCGGGACTCCACGGATCTCGTGATGCGTTTCAAGAGCATGTATGATGCCGCGGGAAAGGTACCGAAGCTTGTAGCCACAGTGCAGACATCTCTGTAAAGTCAATACAGGTCGGCGAAAGTTTCCATCCTATGGAACAGAGCGATTCCTCCCAAGGGGGGCAGGGGGGGAATGTCTCGGCACAGCCCCTCCCAAGGAGCCCCCTACAGGGGGGCAAGGCCAGGTAAAAAATTCCGATCCGATCATAAAGGAGGGGAATCTCGGGTTCCCGGTAATCAGCAGAATAAGGTTGCATGGATGCCTCGGAGCAACTGTGGCGCGGGCTGATATGTCAGCCCGTGTGTCATGGACGCAAGCCATGAGCGTAACGAGCCGATCAAATTTGTTTCGCTCCAGGGACAATCCGGTCATATGGTCTTGAGGCCATATTTTTTAATCCGGTACCGCAGCTTGTGGGCCTGCATGTTGAGCAGTCGCGCCGCTTCCAAAACGTTTCCTCCGGTTCGGCGCAACCCTTCCTGGATCAAATTTTTCATGTTTTCCTCATAATCCAGGGTGACGGGGCATGGGGGCTGGTCCGGCGGAGCAGTCCCTTCCTGCTCTGCCTGCAGGAAGTTCAAATGGCGGGGCATCAGGGTCGGCCCGTTTTCCAGCAGAATGATCCGCTCCAGCAGATTTCTCAGCTCCCGTACATTGCCCGGCCACGCATATTCTTCCAGGGCCTTCCGGGT
>JAVEVM010000457.1:0-4207 GCA_034005055.1 Desulforhabdus sp.
TGGACCCATTGACGACGCCTGCGAGACCGGGCAATTTCGTAAAGCGGACGCACGGGGAGAGGTGGTGCTGCTTTCTTCAGCCCGTTGGCCGCGCGCCGCTTACGATCGCGTTGGGCACCAAATCCAGGAGGACACGCACCCGATGAGATCCGAAGGCATTTGTGAAATGTGCGGGCACCATGTAGCTATACTGCAGAAGGCCCACATAGTTGCCGAGAATAGAAAGAAGGGTAACAATTATTAACAGCGGCAGAAGAACCAGCTACTTCCAGCGGTCAATAAGCCCACCAGCGCCTGCGATTAGGAACCCGCCAACTGCTTGTTCTTCCATTTTGACCATGCAAAATGCTTTTACTTCCTCCCTTTACTTGCGCCTCTGAATCGCCCTCAGCTTAAACCTGGAGCAACTCGATGCACCGCTGATCGTAAACTTCCTGGACCATCTGGAAACGGAGCGCGGCAATGGAGCGAACTCTAGAAATATCAGACTGGCCGCCATTAAGTCGTTTATGCATTTTATGGAGTACCGCGTGCCTACGGCTTTAGATCAGATCAGCCGCATTCTGGCCATTCCACCGAAGAAAGCCGAAACACGCCTTGTAAGGCACCTCACCGTTGATGAGATGCAGGCTATCCTGGATTCGCCTGTGCCAACCACTCGAGACGGCATTCGGGATCGGGCTATGCTCTACCTGTGCTTTGCCGGGGGATTGCGCGTCTCGGAGTTGATCGGACTGCGGGTTGATGATCTAACCCTTCAACCACATGCCAGTATTCTCGTCCACGGCAAGGGGCGAAGACAACGCTGCCTGCCTTTGTGGAAAGAAACGACATCAGTTCTACGAGCATGGTTAGCAGTCAGGGGAGCAGCTTCGGTTCCTTAATCTGAAAATCCTTGTTGACGGGTGAGCCCCAAAAGCAGACCGCTGCACCCTACCCACAATTGCGCTTTCAAATCGGCAGCATCGATGCTGAACCTTGCCCAAATCTGCCACTGGCCGCCTTCTCAACCGCTGGTTTTGGCGGGTTTTTCAGCCGCTGCTAACAGACAGGAAGATTTGCCGGAGAGCTTGGAATCGATTTCGGCGTGGGCCCTGCGGAGGAGGCGTTGAGAATAGCGGGGAGAAGAGGGGTAAGTATAGTGAAGGCCCCGGGAGAACACCTCCCTTTTTTAAACGGCTCCTTCGGTACGGTTTTTTTGCTCTTTACACTCTGTTTCGTGGAAGACCCCGGGCAGGTATTCTCCGAGGCCGGGAGAGTGCTGAAGAAAGGCGGCGGATTGATTGTCGGCGTGATCAACAGAGAGAGCCCATGGGGTCAGCTTTATCTGAAAAAGAAAGCCGGGGGCCACCCCATATACCGGCACGCCACATTTTACAGCGTCAATGAAGTTGTGAAAATGATGGAGAAGACGGGCTTTGCAATAGAGGCATTTGCATCCACACTCTGCCAGTTACCGACCCAGACAGTGAACAGAGGGCCTGTCTACGAAGAACTGATGGAAAAGGCCGGCTTTGTCGGTATCCTCGGCAAGCTGCCCTGAGCACAACCTCAGGTTACATGATGCACTCTTTTTCGTTCTTCATTTCCCCCAAGGTCGCATGCATGAGGGTGTGGGCAAGGACTTTGCCGGGCGCAAGAAATCTCGCCTTTGATGTTGACATTCCATTCCAACTCACATATAAACATACATTAATATGATAATGATCGCCTTTGGGGCGGCTGGAAAGGCATGAAACCAAAGAAAGAGGTTTGATGTGTCTCAAAATGAGCTCTATGATTGCATCATTGTGGGCGGTGGCCCTGGCGGTCTCACCGCCGGCATGTACGCCATGAGGGCCGCGCTCAAAACGGTCTGTATTGAAAAGGGAGTGCCCGGCGGGCAGGTAGCCATCACCAAGGGAGTGGAAAACTATCCTGGATTTATAGAAATTGGCGGGTTCGAGCTTTGCGACAAGTTCCTGGAGCATGCCAAATGGTACGGCCTCGAAATGGTCCAGCAGGAGGTTGTGGCGGTCGAGCCTGGACTGGAGTTTCACTCAGTCAGGCTTGCCAACGGAGAGGTTTTACACGCCTACGCGGTCATTCTGGCTGCAGGGGGGAGTGCGAGAAGGCTGGGCGTTCCAGGAGAGATCGAAAACTTTGGCAAGGGAGTTTCCTACTGTGCCACATGCGACGGGTTCTTTTTCAGGGGCAAAGACGTCGTGGTTGTTGGAGGCGGTGACACGGCTCTAGAAGACGCTCTGTATCTTTCCAAGATCACGAGCCACGTCACCCTGATCCATCGCAGGGATGCTTTCCGGGCAAGCCGCATTCTTCAACAGCGTGTCATGGCTGAGCCAAAGATAGAAGTCATTCTCAATACAACTGTCACTGAAATCAAATCGGATGAAAACGGAGTCTGTGCAGTTTCCCTCAGGAACACACAAACTGGTGGTGAAAGGAAGCTTCCAACCGAAGGGGTCTTCATCTTTGTAGGTTTTTCTCCCAACAGCCAACTGGTCCCTCTCGGCATCGAAGTGAGCACAAGCGGCTATGTCATAACGGATGAGAAGTGCGAGACGACTATTCCCGGCATTTTCGCCATAGGCGATCTCAGGCAAAAGTATGCCAATCAGATCGTGATCGCCGCCGCGGACGGCTGCACTGCCGCTCTTGCCACTGCTCACTATGTTGAGATGAAAAAGGCGAGTGCGGCCTGCTTCGGAGCTGTCGCGGAAGTCTCTGCCGGCTCGGCATAAGCACAGGATGGATGAGTGTCTATGGAAAAGATAGTCCGAGAAAAGCCGATAACTGGTCTCGATGTTGCGGAAGAAAGCGAGGAGTATCCTGTAGCAACGGAGAAAGGGGCACTGGTGCTGCAAGACGAAGACTATCAAACGGTCGCGTTTCTTGCAAAAAGCCTTTCCGATGAAAACCGGCTGCGGATCATCCTTTGTGTCAGCAACGGCAAGAAGTCCGTCTCGAGCATCGTTGAAGAGCTCGGTCTCTCTCAGCCCCTAGTCTCACATCATTTGAAGGAGCTCAAGCGCTCTCTTCTCGTCAAGATAGAGCGCAGCGGTCCCTTCATCTACTACGAGCTCGTTGACCCGAGAATCCTCGATGTCATTCGAACCTTGAGCACTGTGGCAACGGACCTTTTGACCGCAAGGAAGACCTTTTAAGCTATGGGGGAGGTGATCAGAATCCACATGGAAGAGATACTGAAGATAGTTGGCCGCATGGATCCGGAAAAGGCACTGGAAGAGATCGCCAAGGTCTTGAAGGATCTTTTCTCCGCTTTGGGTGAGGATGCACGTTCACAGTTCCTTTGGGACCTCATGGGAGAATCGACAGGCGATAAGGTATCGAGCCTGGTCCATCTCTGACTGGCCGAGTGCATGGGCGAAGGTGTCGACCCAACACAGATGTGCCAGAGGCTTGTGGATAAGGTTGCCCAATCTAAGCAGCTCATGGCGATGACAGACCCCGATCTTCTGGTGCTTTTTGAAGACTGGTTTGAAGAGCTCGAGGAAGAGATTGTCTCACTTGCAAAAGAGCATGGCACTCTCAGTCCTGAAGAGCTTGCCGAAAAGACCGGCCTTTCCCTCAGGGGGGCAACATTTCTTCTCTCAAAGCTCAAACGTGAGAGAAAGCTCTAAAGAATCCGGAAAGATTTCATTTATAAAGAAGGGCCGTTTTATGCAGAACAAGAAAACGACAATCGTAGCTTTTCTAGCGGTACTGCTCACCGTCGGAGCCCTCTGGTTCACCAACCGTGCCGTTACCCCGAAGGAAGCTACATGGGATGATGTCCTGGCCGAAGCGAAAACCGGGGGCTATAAGATCATTACCACAGAGGAGCTTTCCGAGCGATACCTGAAAGATGCCAAAAGCCTTTTTCTTGTGGACACCCGCCAGGAGTGGGAGTACCGAACAGGACACTTGAAGGGAGCAGTGAATTTCCCTATTGAACCCACCGCCTGGTCGAGATGGCGCAAGGCATCGGCACTCGAATCTTTCCTGGGGCCGGATAAGGATCGCACCCTCATCTTCTACTGAGCGGGCCTCACATGAGTCCGCAGTGACTCGGCGGCCCGTGTGGCCGTAAAGCTTGGCTATAAAAACGTCTATCGTGATCCGCACGGCTATCCCGAATGGCAGGCAAGGGGCATGCCCGTTGCGAGCGCTCCGGCAGGACTTGCTCAAGCAAGTGAAGATGCCAAGG
>JAVEVM010000458.1:0-4204 GCA_034005055.1 Desulforhabdus sp.
TGCCAGCCCGGCCGAGGACCTGGTAAAGACAATCGAAGATTTCAGGCCGGATGCCGTGGCCGTTTCCTTGCGCAATATTGATACGACGAATCTGTTCGACCCCCATGTATATTACAATGGCTTTGTCGAGACAATCAAGATCATACGGGGCTGCTGCAAGAGCGTGCCTGTTATTGCAGGAGGCTCCGGGTTTTCCCTTTTTCCCGAGCAGATCATGCGGGAGAATCCCGCAATCGATTTCGGTGTCTACCTGGAGGGGGAAAAGACTTTTCCATCCCTCCTCGAAAATCTGAACACGCCGCAACATGTTAAAGGACTCTACTTCAGGGAGAACGGCAGCTTAAGCTTTACTGGTCCACCGGACTTGCATCCCATCGAAGATGCACCGCCACCTGCATGGCATGTATTCAATGTCGACGCCTACAAGGCCTATCCCTTTGCCTTCGGAATAGAAACCAAGCGGGGCTGCATTTTTAAATGCGCCTACTGCAGTTACTACTTGCTCAGCAACCAAAAGATACGGCTCAGGCGGCCCGAGCGAGTGGTCGAAGAAATCGTGACCCTGCGCAACAAGTACGGGGTGCGTCAAGTTGGCTTCACCGATTCAATTTTCAACATTCCAAGCGAACATGCGGTCCGCATCCTCAGGCTGATGAAAAAAGAGGCTCCAGACGTTGCTTGGCTCGGCTACCTCAATGAAAAAGGCATAACCGAGGAGTTCGTGAGTGCTGCCATGGATACGGGCTTCAAAGTTTTCGCTTTGTCTCTGGATACTTTCACCGACAGTTGTCTGCAGACCATGGGCAAAGGAATGACCGTGTCTCAAGTGAATCAGGTGGTTGAAGCTCTGAGAGCCAAGCCGCCGGCTGAAATCGGCTTCAACTTCTTCGTGAATGGTCCGGGATATACTTACGCAACTCTGCTCGCTCTGGCCTGGTTCATCTTGAAAACGAAGATGAGCTTCGGCAGCCGATTCAGGCTGCTCCGCTTGAATCTTGGCTACATTCGGATTTTGCCGGGAACCGAGATCTGCCGCCTGGCGGTGAAAAATGAAGTGATTCCCGCGGATATCGACCTTTTGCCCAAGTCGCTCAAACAATTCGAAAAATGCTTTTATTTCAATAAGAATCTTGCCTTGTTCAACTTCTTTTTCTGCGGAATACTCAAACGAGCTCGAAGATTTGTTCTTCGCCACTCGCCCCATCCCGGTCTATTCCTGCCGGAAGAAGAATAAAAGAACAGTCAAATCCTATGTCCGCACTGGTCAAGACAGTCGTTCAGAATGCTTTCTTTTTTTTCTCTTCTCAAATATGGGACGGGATCGCGGGTATGCTCATTGTGGCAATACTCGCCCGCTATCTCGGAGTTGAGGGTTTCGGCTCGTATGCAGTAGTCTTTTCCGTGGTGAACCTCGTCGTCCCACTTACCTTCATGGGCATCCAAGAAGTAGGAATCAGAGAGATTGCAGGCAAATCAAGCGATCGAGACAAAGGCCTTTACCTTGGCTCTCTATTGCAGGCACGTCTGATTCTCCTGGCGCTTGCCGCACTCATCATCGGGATTGTACTCCTCGTTATGGCACCTGAGCAGAAGATCATTTACAGCGTTGCCATCTTCTTCTTCGCCATTGTGGTGGGCTCATCGGGAGAACTTGTCACCTCGTCCTTCATCGCGGCGGAAAAATTTCAGTACAACCTATTCGTATTGGTGATCGAACGTCTTTCTTTGCTTTCATTGATCCTTTTTGTGGCTCTTCTGGATCTTGGCTTCTACGCCATATTTTTGAGTTACGTCATCTCAAAGGTTCTTAAAACATACTTTGCCTTCTATTTTCTAAGAAGATATTTCTACATTATCCATTTTTCATTCAATCAAGAATGGATCAAAAAAATCATGAGCGAATCGTACTTGATAGGACTGGGCATAAGTACGGGATTAGGCTTTCAGCATGCAATCGTCATCTTGCTCAAGCAGTTTATAGGTCTTGAAGCTGCGGGAATTTTCAGCGCTTACTACAACCTCGTTGCACGCTGCCAACTGCTGTCGACGTCTTTGAGCAAAAGTTTAATGCCACGCATATCAATCGAAGCACAAAGAAACACGCTTGCCTATGCAAGACTCACCAACAGAGGTATTTTGCTCCTATTTGCAGCTGGATCACTGCTGACCGCGATCTTTTGGCCATTTAAAGCTCTGCTCATTAAAATCTTCTATGGCGCATCCTTTTTGCGCGACATAGACGGCTTTGGATACCTCCTTTTACTGCTCCCTTTTTTGTTTGTGGACAACATTCTCAACGTTGCCATCATCTCAAAACGGCTTGCGAAGCCATTCTTTTTGGCTAAAATTCTCGGGTTCCTGGCGGGGATAATTTTGGTTCTAATACTAATTAAAGAACACGGCCTTTACGCAGCAATATACGGAATAACGTTGGGCAAATTGATTTCCACCCTGATCATGTTCCTACTTCTTAGAAAGGGCTCTTCAACCGTGTCTGCCCAATGCAGCAGCGAAACAAGGGATTTTACTCCTGCGCCCAAGCAGGCTTTCTTGAGAGGGAATAAGGTCCGCAGCAAAGTTGAGGATGGAAACGATCTATCGTGACCCGAGCACAACGGACATTCTTGCAGCGACTTTTCAATTAGATCAGAGGATCGAATAACTTGGAGGCATGCATGAGGAAACTTTTCATATTGGGTGTCGATGGGGCCACCTTCGACCTGCTGAAGCCCTGGACCATTCAGGATCACCTTCCTGGCTTTGCAAAACTACTAAACGAGGGCTGCCACGCCGTTCTCAAGTCCTCAATTCCTCCTTTGAGCCCCATTGCATGGACTAGCATTGCAACCGGCGTCAATCCGGGCAAACACGGCATCTATGACTTTCTACTGAAAAAAACGACGAACGATTCCGAACAGCCATATTTTACCTTCGCAACTGGTGGCGACCGAAAGACAAAAGCCTTTTGGGAGATCCTTTCGGAAGCGGGAAAATCCTGCATTGTGGTGAACATGCCATGCTCATATCCCCCAGACCCGATCAACGGCATCATGATCAGTGGGTGGGATGCGGCCAGAGACAAAGCAAAAGCATTCCATCCGAAACAATTGTACCAAGAGATTACAAAAGAATTCGGCGAGTATTACATGGTACCCATAGACATCCTTTCAAAACGAGAAATGGCAAGTAAGGACGTCCAGTCGAATCAAAGGCTGCATGAAGCGCTGTTGAAGATGACCAGATTGCGCAGACGAGTTCTTGGCTATCTCGCCAAAAAATATCCGTGGGACATTTACTTCGGAGTCTTTTATGAGACCGACATTGCACAGCATCGCTTCTGGAGCACATTGGCGAAAGGCGCAGAAGCGGATAGCCCTATCTTCCATGTATATCAGGAGATCGACTTCTTCATTCAGGATCTGTTGAGGGATTTTGGCGACGAGATCGATATCATGCTGGTCTCGGATCACGGCTTCAAGCCACTGCTCACGGGCATCGATCTCAATTCCTACCTGGATCAGCAAGGATTCCTGAGACGAAAAATTTCCATTAAAGGAAAACTGATCTTTGTGCTGCTGCGGCATTTCAAGTCGCTGAGAAGAACACTTAAGAGCGTCGGGAGAAGCAGTTGGCTCCCGGAAAGAATCTCGAACATGAAGCCAAGACACATGAACATAGACTTTGAAAACAGCGATGTCTTCTTCGAAGGGATGTACCCGTACTTTCATGTTTTGGATAAAGGTAAAGACAGGGACATTATTCCGAAGCTGCTCCAAAGCCTGGCCAAACTCGAATACAAGGGACAAAAAGTGTTCAAGAAAATACTGCCCAAGCACGACGTTTTTTGGGGTCCTTACGTGGATCAGGTACCGGAGATCATAGGGATACTAAATGATCATTTTGAGGTGGCAGGAGCAGAGGTTTTCATGTCCAAGTTAGGCAGCAAAGATAATGTTTTTCTCGATCATGTTTGGGAAGGAAATCACAGCGAGAACGGTGTCTTTATTTTTCGGGGAAACGAGGCGAGGCGTGAACAGATGGAAACCATCAACGTTTTTGATATTGCACCCACGATTCTTGCCTATTATGACCTGCCCATACCCACCGAAATGGACGGGCTGCCCATCCAAGATGTTTTAGGAAATCGCGAAGTGACTTATTCTGATTATAATATTTACAAGGATGAATCCGTTGCTGGAACACT
>JAVEVM010000459.1:0-4203 GCA_034005055.1 Desulforhabdus sp.
TAAGATCTAAGAATTGCTCATTAGCAGCACCGGGAGGTAGGCCGTATGGCCAAGGCAGAGAAACGAAAGCACACGGGTGCGCAAAAACGCAAGATCCTGTGCGTAGATCGAGGAATAGAGCTGGCGCGGCAGATCACCGCGGTGTTTGAGGGTGGAAGTCTTCAGGTGGTGCCGGAGAACAGTCTGGATCTGGTCCTGGATCGCATGGAGGATGATTTCTTTGACCTTTTGGTTCTCTCCAGCAAGGCAGCGATGAGGGGAACACGCGAATGCATCGAGCTCCTGGATGTCCTCTCGGCCGAAAGTCCGGCGACGCAGGTCCTGCTTCTCATTCATCCCGGTGAGCTCGAACTTGCAGCGGCGGCCATAAAGACCGGTTCCTACCATTTTGCCAAACTACCCCTCAGTGGTGTGGAGCTGAAGCTTCGCATCGAGGCCGCGCTGGAAAACCCCACTCTGCCGGAAAACACCTTGCTGCTGAAAAAGGGGCGGCGGGAAAAAGGCTTTGAAGACATGGTTGGCGCTTCGAAAGAAATGAAAAAGATCTACCAGTTCATTCGCCAAGCAGCAGTCACGGATATTCCCGTTTTGCTGACCGGTGAGACGGGTACCGGGAAAGATCTGGCGGCCAAGGCCATTCACCAATTAAGCAAACGCAGTCAGAAGCCCTATACTCCGGTTCACCTGGGCGCTTTGCCTCAGGATCTGGTCGCCGGCGAGTTGTTCGGACATGAAAAGGGAGCCTTCACGGGTGCTACCGAGAAGCGCAAAGGCTCTTTTGAGCTGTCGCATCAGGGAACGGTTTTCCTTGATGAGATCTCAACCATCGACGAACGGGTTCAGATCAGCCTGCTGCGGCTCCTGGAGACCAAAACGCTCAATCGAATAGGCGGCAGCAAAACGATCAAAGCCAACATCCGTATCATAGCTGCATCCAACGAAGATCTTGCCGAAGCGGTGCGGCGCGGCACATTCCGAAAGGACCTTTATTACCGCCTGGAAGTCTTCCAGATCGCCATGCCTCCACTCCGGGACCGCGGCGGGGATCTGCTCTTGCTGGTGGACCGTTTCCTGAAAACCTATAATGAAGAATACAACAAACGGATTTTAGGATTAGCGCCGGAGTGCGTGGCCGGCCTGCAGGCATACGATTGGCCGGGCAATGTGCGTGAGGTTAAGAATGTGATTCATCGGGCCGTGGTCATCTGTTCGGGCAATGTCATCCTGCCTGAGCACCTGCCCCAAAGAGTGAAAACAGGGGCGGAGGCATCGCAGAGAATCGTACTGCCGGTAGGCACTACGTTGGCTGCGGCCGAGCGCGAAATCATCAAGAGCACCCTGAACGCCGCCGGCGGCAATCTGCGCCAGGCGTCGCGAATGCTCGGTATCAGCCGCGGCACCATGTACAATAAAATCAAAAAGCACCAGCTCTCAGACGAGCGACCCTGACCCCGGTGCTTCTGCTGAAAACTCAGCTCTTCTCGAGATTGAACAGGATGTCGTTTTCGATGAAAGCTTTCTCGAGCTTTTCCTGGTGCCGCTGCAATTCCTCGCCGTTCCGATGGATCATTTCGAATATCAGGCAGTTGATCAAGCAGGAGATGTTGCTGGGGCTGCCGACGATGGGAAACCGCTCGCAAGCGCCGATGAGAGTCACGTCAGCGAACTGCGCAATAGGGCAAAGAGGACTGTCGGTTATAAGCAGCAGATCGTGCCGGTTGCGTTTGGCAACTTTGGCGAGGCGGATCAATTCATTGGGATAGCGGGTGGTAGCGATGATGACCACCAGCACCGGCTCCCTGCAGAGAGTAAGAGTGTCGATGGTGGTGCTGTCGCTGCCTTTAAGAACGACGATGTCCGGCCGGATCTTGGTGAGGGACCATCCCAGGTAGTAAGCGAAGGTGTAGGAGAGCCTCGATCCGATTACGTAGATCGATCGGCCTGTTTTGAGAAGGTCGACCGCCTTTTGAATGGCTTCATAGTCAAGGGTCTCGAAGAGCTTTTTCAGATTGTTGATCTCGTCAAAAATGACCCGCCCCAGTCGCTCGCTTTCCGGGCCATTGACTTTTGCCAATCTCACCCGGTCGATGAGTGTCATTCCGGTGTCCACCAGGTCGCGAAGGGCCCTGATAAAATCCCGATAGCCCGGATACCCCAGCTGATCCACGAAGCGGACCACGGTGGCTTCGCTAACTCCGCAGACGGCAGCCAGCTCCCTGGTTCGAAGGAACACGGCTTCCTGCGGATTTTGCAGCACGTACTCGGCAAGCGCTTTTCCCTTAGGGGTCAATTGGGTGCGCAGCCCTTTTATCTTTTCCATCAATGAATCATGCGGCTGGCTCATTGTGTCCACTTTCAGCACGGAGTGGCTAAGCTTGCTTTTCTCCCCCGAACAATTACGTATTTTGTTACATTTCCGCTCATTTTGTCCAGTTTTAGTTTTTCCAAGACAGTCTTAAAAGCCTCGACCACGCCTCTATACCTGATCCGCACAGGATATGACAAGTATTGTTACATTGTGAGTGCAATTGGATTGACTTTCCATCGAAGTAACCCTTTTGCACGACAGTCGACTGTTTTTCAGTAGATTTGTGTTAATATAAGTATATCCATATCTTGCAGATATTATCTGCGCTTTTCCTGGTGAATTCGGAAGCGCATGATCCGCTTCTCTATTTTTTTGTTGACATGTTTTGTTACATTTGGCAATTTTTGGTTCACTGCTCACCAATGTTTCGAATGTCCGGTCAGAATTGATGGCCATGCGCTTCTTCTTTTTCGGTGCGGAGGGATTTCCATGTTTTTTGCTACCCGCAGGCTGTGGGGCACTTCACCGCTCAAATCGAGCTACGATGCGGTGATTATCGGAGGCGGCATACACGGCCTGGCGACCGCTTACTATCTGGCCCGCGATCATGGCATCAACGATGTCGCGGTAATCGAGCGGCGCTACATCGGCTATGGGGGAGCGGGACGCAACACGGCCATCGTTCGGGCCAATCAGCGTACTCAGGAGAATGTGAAGCTCTATCAGGAAGGTCTACGGCTCTGGCCCGAGCTTATTTCCGAGCTTGATTTCAATCTCATGTTCTTCAATTGCGGAAACCTCAACCTGGCCCACAGTGAAGCCGGAATCAGCGCGCTTCGCCTGCAGGTGGCCACTGCCCAGTTTCTCGGCGTCAAGAGCGAGTTGCTTGATGCGAAAGCGTGCAGGGAGATTGTTCCTCTCCTGGATATATCGGGTCGTCCCAGATACCCTATTTTCGGAGGCATGTATCATCCGCCGGGAGGCACCCTGCGGCATGACGCAGTGGTCTGGGGGCTTGCCCGGGGAGCCGCGGCTAAGGGGGTCCACATCCATCAGGCGACGGAAGTGACTGGAATCAGGACAGAGCACGGGAAAGTGGCTTCTGTGGAGACCAGCCGCGGCTCCATAAAGACTCCCAAGGTGCTCATCGCCACCGGCGGCTATGGTGTTCAGACGGCACGGCTGGTGGGGCTCAGGCTGCCCATCCACCCGCTCACCATTCAGGCCATGGTGAGTGAGCCGCTGAAGCCGTTCTTAAACCATGTTGTCTCATCTGGAGTCTACCACTGCTATTGTCACCAGAGCCTTAAGGGCGAGCTGGTGACGGGAGCCCACATGGATCCGTGGCCTAACTTCACTACTCAAGTCACCGCGGAATACCTCAAGCATCAGGCGGAAGCGCTGACGGATATCATGCCGGGCCTGCGAGGGCTTCGTTTTATGCGGATCTGGTCGGGACTGGCGGACATGACTCCGGACATGGCGCCCATCATCGACGGGAACGATACGTACCACGGGCTCTATATCAACTGCGGCTGGGGCTATTTCGGGTTCAAATCAGGCCCCGTAACGGGAAGGTACCTGGCACGGTTCATGGCACAAGAGCGGTGCCCGGACGTTCTCAAGCCGTTCACGCTCAAGCGCTACAAGGAAAACCGACTAATGGGTGAAATCTCGACGCCGGTGAGCTATGGGCCTTGGAATTAAGGGGGAGGAAATCATGTCGTTTACCATCACCTGTCCCATCTGCGGCAAAAGAAATCTCTACGAGTTCAAATTCGGCGGCGAGGATCACGGCCCCCGCCCCGAAGAACAGGGACTGACCCCCGATAGCTGGGCCGATTGGGCTTACATGAAGGACAACACCCCCGGGTCTCAAAAGGAATGGTGGTATC
>JAVEVM010000460.1:0-4201 GCA_034005055.1 Desulforhabdus sp.
CACCGCTCAAGGCCCATTCCAGGCCGTCTGTGCCTAAGGCGGCAGCAACCTCCAAACAGGCATCCCCTACAGGAATATCCTGAGCACGAAGCTCGGCCCCCACTCTGCTCGCCTCGCATATGTGCCTCAGGTCTCCGAGCAACCCGTCACTCACATCGGCCATAGCATGCACTTTACCGCAGTGCCCCAACATCTGCCCCTGCAGAAGCCTTGGCCGGGGAGTAAGGTGCCTCTGGATCGCTACTTTGTGCGCATTCTCAGAAACGTCAGCACGCCGTCCGCGGATCAATTCCACCCCCGCTCTCGAATCTCCCAGCGTGCCGGTAACCATGATCAAGTCTCCCTGCCTGGCACCATTGCGACGGATAAGATGCTGTGGAGCAACATTTCCCAGCAGGAAAAAATCGATAACAATATCCTTGGCCCCGCTGATGTTCCCTCCTACTATGTTGGCCGCCGCAGCCTCCATCTGCTCTTGCATGCCTCTGTATAGATCATCTACAAAAGTGATTTGTTGATGCTTGGGAAGGGCCAAAGAGACGAGCGCCCAATCGGGAGAACCTCCCATGGCTGCTATATCACTGACATTAATAGCGACGATTCTTCTGCCCAGCTGATAGGGAGTGATTCGGTCTGCCAAGAAATGGACGTTTTCAATCTGAATATCGCACGTTGCCAGCAAATACTTGTCTTGCCGGGCCTGCAGCACCGCTACGTCGTCTCCTATACCCACGACCACATCGGAAGGCGGAGCTGGCAGCAATCGCGCGATTCTATTTATTAAGCCGAATTCCCCAAGATCTCTTATTTTCATCAAAATGCTGTATCACATCTCTGAAAACGGTTTCCTCTGTCCGATTCTTTTGGAGTACTCCTTATCGATCTTAAGCCCTTCGATGTCCGTAGTCTTTTCGCCTCTGCCCGCTTTAATCTGATCCAATCCGCGCTTGACCACAGCTTTTTTGGAAGCATATGCCAGGGCTGTTTCTTCACTGATGATGTCTCGACTATAAAGGTCGAGGATATAGTCATCGAAAGTAACCCAGCCGAAAGGTTTGGCTTGTTGAGTCATTTCGTAGAAAGTCTTGCCTTCCGATTCGCCACTGATAATGGCTTCTTTGACCCGAAGATTTGTTCCCATGATTTCGAAAGCGGCAACACGACCGGTGCCGCCGGCTTTCGGAAGCAGTCTTTGCGAAACTACCCATCGCAAGCTGTCCGCCAGGCGAATGCGCATCAGACGCTCTTCTTCAAGCTCGAACATGCCTATGATGCGGTGGATGGTCTGGCCGGCATCTACGGTGTGCAAGGTACTGAGCACCAGATGGCCGGTTTCGGCTGCACTCATGGCAATTTCGATAGTTTCTCGGTCACGTACTTCCCCGACCAGTATCACTTTGGGAGCCTGTCGCAGAGCCGCCCGCAGGCCGCCGGCAAAACTGTCAAAATCCAAACCGAGCTCCCTCTGGTTAAAGGTCGCAACAACGGGCTCATGGACATATTCCACTGGGTCCTCGAGGGTGACCACATGAACCGCCTTCTCTCGATTGATGACGTTCAGAATGGCTGCCAAGGTAGTGGATTTGCCACTGCCGGTGGCACCGGTGACCAGCGCAATGCCGTTCTTTTCCTGCGCTATTTCGTTGAGCACAGCAGGCAGTTTCAATTCTTCTACGGTAGGCACCCGGGTCGGGAGCTGACGCATGACAATGGAGTAATGCCCCCGCTGGGAAAAGATGTTGACGCGAAACCGGGCTCGTCCCGGTAGATGATAGGAAAGATCGCACGACCCGTGCGTCAAAAGATGCTGAATATTGCGTCTATCCCTGCCGATAAGATTGAGCATCATCATTTCCGTATGAAATGGAGTGAGGCTTTCAATCCCCAGATCATGACAAACGGCCTTCAGCAGTCCATCGACTTCCGCCTGCAACGGCCTGCCGACGGTGAAGTTTATATCGGAAAGCCGGGGGTCTGCATCAAGCATCCGGGTTAGGATCAAGTCGAATTCTTTCCGTGTCACTGAGCCTCCTCGATTAGAATCGGTCCGCTGTCATTGGCACATCGGCGATAGGCATCGAACGATATCATACCTCGGTAAAATCTGCCGGCGGCTCAGTTAGATACGATTTGAATTTCTCTTTGTCCACGCACTTCATGTAGGACTCATTAGGATCGATTCGACCTGCCTTGAGATGTGCCATGATTCCATCGTCCAGGGTCTGCATTCCATACTTTTTGCCTGTTTGAAGGGCCGACGGAAGCTGATGAGTCTTAGCCTCTCGAATCATGGCTCGAACTCCGTGGGTGGCAATCATGATCTCCAGGACCGCGAGGCGCCCCTTAACGTCTATTCGCTTGAAAAGGGTCTGGGAAATCACTGCGCGGAGACCGTCAGCTAGTGTCGAGCGAATCTGCGGCTGTTCACCGGTAGGGAATACTTCTATGATGCGATCGACTGTTTTGGCGGCGCCCGTGGTATGCAGGGTCGAAAAGACCAGATGGCCTGTCGCCGCTGCTTCGATGGCAAGGCGGATGGTTTCCAGATCCCTCATTTCACCCACCAGGATGACGTCGGGATCTTCGCGCAGGGCTGCCCTGAGCGCACCGCTAAATGAGTGGGTGTGGGTATTGACTTCCCGGTGGTTCACCACGCAGTTTTTACTGACGTGGACAAATTCGATCGGATCTTCGATAGTGATGATGTGGTCTTTGCGCTTCTGATTGCATTCATCAATGATAGCCGCAAGCGTGGTCGACTTGCCGCTGCCGGTCGGACCCGTCACCAGCACCAGGCCCCGAGGCAGCATGGCCAACCTGCTGATGACAGGGGGCAGTCCGAGCTGCTCCACCGTCATGATTTCATTGGGAATTTCTCGAAAAACGGCCCCAATCCCATTCTTTTGCATGAAATAATTGGCACGATAGCGGGCAAGCGAAGGGATTTCATAAGAAAAATCCAGATCTCCGGTCTCTTCAAAAATCTTGATTTTGTCCTCGGGAGTTATCTCATAAAGCATGGATCGCAATTCATTGTCATCAAGCTGCTTGTATTTTACTCGTTCGAGATCGCCTCGGATTCTCAGTATAGGCGACTGCCCAGATACGAGGTGAAGGTCGGATGCCTTTTGTTCGTGCATCAATTTAAAAAAAGCATCGATCTTTGCCATCTCAAGCCCTTCGGTTCATCCAATAAAGAAAGCTGCCACACGCCCTTCTATCCTTATCGGCCGTTCCGGTCAGAATGGTTAAATCTTTTTCCGCGCTACAGCAAAAACCGACGCCGACTCCTTTGATCGAGCCGGGTTAATCCGGCGTCTCGAGCCATTTGCAGAGCTTCCTCATATTCATCGGGGGTGATGCGTCTACCGATATCCGGTTTTCCTACAGCTCCACCGCAGGGACGGTATTGATCCATGATGTTCACGTAACTCTGCCCGGATATTTCTTTTGCGAGAAACTGCAACACGGATTTTGTCCCCGCTAAACCGGCAGGCATTACCAGGTGCCGAACCAGCAGACCACGATAAGCGACGCCTTTGGCATCCAATTTCAGCTCGCCGACCTGGCGGTGCATTTCACGGAAAGCCTCGCGTGCCCGCTCAGGATAATCGCTCGCATCGCAAAGCTGCCCGGCCACCTCAGGCTCCCAGAATTTGAAGTCCGGCATATAGATGTCTATGATTCCATCCAATAGTTTTAGTGCAGCAACTCGATCGTAGCCGCCGCAATTGTACACCAGAGGCACTCTCAGGCCTTGATCAATCGCCGCCGGCAGTGCTTCGAGAATCTGTGGAATTACATGAGAAGGGGTGACAAAATTTATATTGTGGCAGCCCTGCTTTTGGAGATCCACTATGATATTTGCCAGCTGACCCGCCGTTACCGGCACCCCTTCGCCGCCATGGCTGATCTCGTAATTCTGGCAGAAAACACACAGCAGATTGCAGTGAGAAAAGAAAATGGTTCCAGACCCGTTGGTACCCACCAATGGTGATTCTTCACCAAAATGGGGACCGTAGCTTGCCAGGACGGCCAGCCGCCCGGTTCGGCAGTAGCCCAGTTCCCCTTGTGCTCGATTGACTCGGCAAAATCGCGGACATAGAGTGCATTTGGCCAGCCACTTATGACTCCGCTCGATGCTTTGCTGCAACCGGCCCTTTCGGTAAGCCTCCAGATAGGCGGCCGGCATCTTTCCCCC
>JAVEVM010000461.1:0-4193 GCA_034005055.1 Desulforhabdus sp.
GCTGATTCGCTCTCGTTTTTCTGCCGAGATCCCCTTAAAGATCCAGGTTTCAGGGCTGGTTCCGACAAATATACCACAATCGCTGAGTCCGAATTTGTGCATCGCTTTCTGCGAGTAGACGTGATTGGTGACAGCATACGCGTATATACCTTCAAACCGGCGTTTTGCGGCAATCTCGAACAGAAATTCAGTCAATCGGTTGAGGCACCCCGCGCCGCGATATTGCGGATTGACGAAGGCAAAAGTCATCTCGGCAATCGTGTCCTCAGGATGCTCGAGCACCAGGGCCGCATGCCCCATAAAAGAATTTTCCGGGGTCACCGCCACGACGGAAAACATCATCGAGCCCTGATTGAGCTCGACTATACGCTCGGGATAATAGATGTGGTCGTCAAAGTAGGTGTAACCATGAGACCTGTAGGCGCATTTGGAGATTTCAATGGCCTCCTTGGGCTCCATCATGCGGACGTCATAGTCGATTCCCTGGGCGACTGCAGGAAACTTTTTTGGAGCTTCCCGGTTTGCCTGCAATTCGGCCGCGGTGAGGTATTCTTCAATGTTCTTGTGGTGCAGATATTTTGTCAGATGGGTCTCTTTGCCTTCCGGTCCCAGATTGTGAAAGGTGACCTCGTCCATTGCTTCCTTCATCAGAAAGATGCCAAGGCCCTTTGAGGGTTGATCCGCTCCGATGGTGAGGGGATCGAATTCTGGAAGTTGGCTGGGATCGAAAGGAATGCCCTGTTCTTTTATATTGATTTTAATGCCCAGCGGGATCTGCTCGTAGATGATTTCGAAGGTGCTGCTTTCATCGGCATCGAAAGCATGCTGGATGACATTGTTGGCCGCTTCTTCAACAGCGAGCTCAATATTGTAGAGATCGTCACCGGAGAAGCCGATCTTTTTTGCTAACTCTTTGGCGCACAATTGAGCAATACTAACATAGGATAGATCATTTGGCAGGGTCAGTTTGAGGAATTGGCGGCTTTTCATCCGTGCTCCTTCCGCGGTGGCGTCGTTTTCTGCGAAAAACGGAAAGCCGGCAGTGCCGACGACAGAGGTTAAACAACCAGAGGCAGAATGTCATGCTAAAAAATGGGAGGATGGAGGGGCAGTTCCGGGATTCTTTACCGTTTGCTGCGGGTCCTGCAGATATTGTTCTAATCAACGGCAGCTCGTATGCGGCGGATGCCGGCCAAAACGAGCTGCAGGCTGTGGCGGTTGCCAACGGTCGAATTGTGTACAAGGGAATAGATGCCGGTATTGCCGAGTGGATAGGACCTGATACGCAGCTTATCGATCTGAAGGAGAGAATGGTTCTGCCCGGTTTTCATGATGGTCACCTGCACCCTTTGATGGGAGCGGTCGGCAAGACGGAATGCAGCCTGGCCGGTCTGAGCCGGTTGGAACAGTACCTCGAGCGGGTGAAACGGTGGGCTGAGAACCATTCCGATGAAGACTGCATTCGGGGCAGCGGCTGGCTATATACGAGCTTTGGGGTGTTGGGGCCGAACAAAGCGGATTTGGACCGTGTTGTTGCCGATCGTCCGGTGCTGCTCAAGGCGGTGGATGGTCATTCCGCCTGGGCCAATTCAAAAGCTCTTGAGCTTGGCGGAATCAGTGGCACCACGCCGGACCCGCCGGGCGGAAGAATTGAGCGCGACCCTGTCAGCGGTGAGCCTACCGGTACGCTGCGCGAATGGACGGCAATGCAGTTGGTAGAAGAGAAATTCCCAAAGTGGGACCAGGAGAGACTGATCAGTGCCTTTCGCCCTCTCCAGCAATCTGCGGCACGCGCCGGCCTGACGGCCGTTCACGACGCTATGGTTCGGGAGCAATATCTTGCTGCTTACCTGGCCATGGAAGAGCGGGGAGATCTGGCTCTGCGTGTGAGCTTATCTTTTTTGTATGAGCCGGAAACGGCAGAAGATTTCATTGAAGAGTTAAAGGAACTGAGGCGCAGTGATTGTGCTTCTCTTGTTACCGCTCGATCTGTCAAAATCTTCATTGACGGTGTGATCGAAGGACACACCGCCTTTTTGCTGACACCTTATGCAGACCGACCGGATTGTAAGGGAGAACCTTTGTGGGAGCGGGGGCATTTTATGCGGACTATTGCGGCCCTTGACCGCGCAGGGTTCCAGATTCACATCCATGCGGTCGGAGACGGTGCGGTTCGCATGGCCCTGGACGGCTTTGAACATGCCGTGCGAGTAAACGGCCTTCGCGATTCACGCCACCAGATCGCCCATCTGGATCTCATTTCTGAGGCGGACCTTGCGCGTTTTCGCTCGCTTGGCGTGATTGCCAATTTCCAGCCATTGTGGTTTTCTCTCGAAGCGGGTTCAACGGACATGGATGAGCACCTGTTGGGACCGATCAGGTCGCGGCAGCTATATCCGGCACAAAGAATTTTTGAGGATGGCGGCACGATAGCTTGCGGCAGCGACTGGCCGGTCGGAGCGGATATCATCAGCTTGAATCCGCTTGAATCAATCAAGGCGGGCCTGCTGGGGCTGAACGAAGCAAGATCGAGAAACCGGACCGATTTGTCTCGGAAACAGATCGATCTTAGCGCCATGCTCGACTTCTATACGCGGAATGCAGCCTATGCTGCATTTCAAGAAAATGAAACAGGGACCATAGAAGTGGGCAAACTTGCCGATCTGGTTGTGCTGGACCGCAATTTGTTTACGACCCCGCTGGAAGAGCTGGATCGGGTGAAAGTGCTGCTGACTTTGCTGGAAGGCAAAGCCAGCTATCGAGATCCAGCCCTGTGAGAGCTCGACCGGCACCCTCGGCAATGGCAGCTCGAAAAGGAGGTGGAGGCTCATTCGTGGCGAATTGCCCAAATGGGTCAAGGACGGGCAGAGGCCACGAGCGACTCCTCTTTATTGCTCGTCCTCCCCAACCGGTTCTTTGATCTTCCTTAGGAAAGCCTGCCGATGCTTCTTGTCCCATTTGGCGCAATAAGCCGGTCTGCCCACCATTGCCCGTTTCATGCATAGCATGCAGGAGCGCTCACACTCTACGATGGGGTCATTTATGAGCCCCGCCGCTTTTTTCGGCCAGAGCGGGTCGGCAAAAAGAATCCGGGCCAGACCGATCAGGTCGGCACTGCCATCCTGCAGGATCTTCTCAGCCGTTGCCGGTGATTGAATCCGGCCGGCTGCGATCACTGGCGTGGCGCCAACCGCCTTTTTGATGGCAGCGGCGAAATGGGTCATGTAGCCTTCCTCTTTTTCTGCCTGCCGATATTCGGGAGAGAAAAAAGAATCATAAGTTCCAGCCATAACGGAGAGATAGGCTAAATCCCGTTTGGCCAATTCTGCAGCAAACTTGGTGGTTTCATGCAAATGAAGTCCATCGGGTAGCCATTCGTCAGCCAGAAATCGGTAGCCTACGGCGTAGTCTTTCCCAACCGCGTGACGGACGGCATCGACCACTTGGAGAGGAAACTTCATGCGGCCTGCAAGCGATCCACCGTATTCATCCGTGCGCAGGTTGGTGCGAGGGGACAGGAACTGTACCAGCAGGTAACCCGTACCGCCGTGAATCTCCACGCCATCAAAGCCGGCCGCCTTCACATTCCCTGCAGCCCTGGCAAAAAGGCTACCAATCTGATCGATCGCCTCTTTTGCCATCTCGATGGGAACCACCTCTCCAGTCTTCACCGGTGACGGAGCGAGCCGATCGGGTACTCCGGCATAGCGGCCGGCGTGGTTGATTTGAAGAATAGCCGATGCCCCTTCCTGCCGGATTGTTTCGGCAATCTTTGCCAAGCCGGGGAGGAACATTTCGTCATCGACTCGCAAGGTATAAGGCGTTCCCATTCCTGATGGATGAATGGCGGCGTTTTCAACCACAATCAACGCCGCCCCCGATGCGGCCATCGATCGGTAATGGTCGAGCACCAAGTTGCTGACCGTACCATTGGAATTGGCATACCCCACGTACATGGGCGCCATAGTAATACGGTTCTTCAGCTGCAATCGCTTCAGAGAAAACGAGGTAAAAAGCTTCAGATTGGAACTCACAATCGACTCCTTCTTCGGTCCCGAGGGTTGTCGGATAAGCTTGATCAGACCCTTGAAGATTTTTGTAACATAGGGATTCATCTATGATTAACACGAATCTTAGAGAATCAATATATCCTTGCAATTGCGTTAAGCGCGTGAATTGTGCTTTTAATGAAG
>JAVEVM010000462.1:0-4193 GCA_034005055.1 Desulforhabdus sp.
TCCTTTCCCGTTCCGGTTTCACCGCGAAGCAAAATAGGAGAATCGACTTTGGACACTTTTTCGATCAGCTCAAACAGTTGCTGCATACACTTGGCCCCACCGACCAAATCCTCATACCTTACTCGGGTGGCCACGTGTTCACGCAACAGGATGTTCTCATCAATGATCTTCTTTTGCTGAATGAGCTTCTCCACGAGCAACGTCAGCTGTTCCGGATCGAAAGGTTTCATCAGGTAGTCATTGGCGCCGCGCTTCATTGCTTCAACAGAAGTCTCCACCGAGCCATAGGCAGTGATCATGACCACCATTGTTTGCGGAAAGTTTGCCTTGATATGATCGAGGACCTCGATGCCGCCCATATCCGGCATTTTGATGTCCAGGAAAACGAGGTCGTAGTCCTTCTCGCTAAGCATTTCTATGGCTCTGCGACCACCCTCTGCAGCGGAGACCTCATATCCTGTTTTTTTGAGCCAGCCGATAAGTGACTCGCGGACAATCAACTCATCATCCACAACCAGGATCTTTATGCGCCCAATCATATCTGTTCATCCTTTATTCACTGCAGGTACAGGAGGCTGAATCCCTTCGCTTGAGGGTTGGATCAGCCCACCCTCTTCCTCTGAAAAGGTGGGAAAAAAGCGGATGATGAAATTCGAACCTTTTCCCATTTCACTCTTGACATAAATGGAACCATGGTGCTCCTTGATGATTCCATAGACTACCGATAATCCCAACCCCACGCCTTTGTCCTGATTCTTCGTGGAAAAAAACGGCTCGAAGATCTGTGAGAGCATCTCTTGGGGAATTCCTACACCGGTATCCTCCACTTCCAGGCGGATCAAATTCTGAGAGGCTTCAAAAAATGTTCTGACGGTGATTGTACCACCCTCCGGCATCGCCTCCATCGCATTGAAGTAAAGATTTACCAGACACTGCTGAATCTGGCCGGGATCTCCCAGTAACTGGGGAAGATTTTCATCCAGTTCTGCTTTGAATTTTATGTTTTGAAGTTCCATTTTATGATTAAAAAGCAGAGCAACCTTGTGAACCAGTTCATTCAGATCCATGTGCTTGTTTTCCATTTGCTGCTGCCGGGAAAAAGAGAGAAGATTCTTAACAATGTTGCTGCAACGGGCCGACTCCGTGTCGATCAGGTGGAGGTAGTATATATATTGCTTTAAATCCTCCTGGCTCAACGGCCCATGCTCCAATCCCTGGTGCATAAGACGCGCAAGTGCATTGATTCCGGTAAGGGGATTATTTATTTCATGAACCGCGCTGGCTACCAACTTTCCCAAGGCGATCATTTTGTCTTCGTGCACCAGGCGTGCCAGATTCCTGGTAAGAATTCGAGTTCTCTGTTCCACTCGTTTTTCCAGCTCATCGGTTATATCCCGCATGATTTCCAGAAAGAGCTCCACTTCGCCTTGATCGTTTTTTAGCGGCACCGTAGTCACTTCGCAGTACCAGGTCTGGTTACTGCGATCAAAATGCTCATGGATGGCGTGGGCAACTCCTCCCGTTTGGAGACTCTCGTTAAGCGGGCAAAGATAGCCTTTCTCGTCACAAGGGCTCATTGACTGATGGCTGACTTGGTAGCAGTATTTGCCAACGAGCTCTTCCTTGCTCATGCCCATTGACTTGAGAAGAGCTTCATTGGCATCCAGAATCTTGCGGTCCGGTTGCATAATCAACACTCGATCTTGCATGCTCGCAAAAACGCTCTCCACAATTCGTTCAATTAGCTCAAGTTGACGCCTGCCCAGAAGATACTCCTCCCGGAAACGAATCATATCGCTGAACAACCTCGAAATGGCGGCCTCGAGGACCCGGACCTTGGCAGGGTTATGTCGCAGAAAATCCTCCAGCAAGGCTTCATTGCCCGTCAATTCGATTATCAGATCGAGATGCTTTAGTTTAAAAAAGTCGTGATAATCTTTAGTGGTGAAAATCCCCTTTTCACGGGCCATTCGGAAGCCGACGGCGTTTTCGTTTTTGTCTGCAACGGCCACTATTTGAGCGTGAAGACGTGGAAAACGCTTCGCGTCAAGCATCTCCAGAAAGGCTTTGCAGCGCCTGCCACCGCCGATGACAGCGATATTCATCTGCCTGCCCGTATCTGTCATAAGTTGTTTCCTCCGCGCGATTGACTGGAGTGTTGATTTGTTAGGCAGCCTGTTGAAAATTTAGACACCGGACTCGAGATCAGGTACTGTGGCCTTCCGCAAGACATTTGAACTACCGCTATCTAAAAATTCATCACTCATGCCATCGAATTCAGGATCTTTCTCAGCCCGTCCTCCTTTCCCTGCATCCACTATGTCCATTGGCCCCGTTTGTCGGTTCGAGTGTCGCGCAGTGCGAAGGGAAACGGTCGGCTTCACGCATCGATTCATCTTGCACACGCAATAAACAAGCATGAATTCGGAAAAAGATCCGTCCCCACATTCGCTGGCAGATTCCCGAGAATCATAGCCTGCCGCTGGTGAACGAGGTGATGCTCGTTGCATCCGCAGAGCATTACACCAATTTTGGCACATTTATTGATAACCTATAATCCCAACAGCGAGAGTGCAGCCGCAAATTCTTTCTTTATAAGGATTAATAACATACAGGAGGAACAACATGAAAACCAAAACTTCCAAAGGTAAGAGATCCAAGGTTCAGGTTTTCTCTGCTGATCAAAATCAGTGCATTTGGATGAAAGCCGGAGTGGTGAACTTCAAATTGTGTGACAACGCCTATGACTGTCTCAGTTGTCCCTTTGATAAGGCAATGAGTCGAAACCTTGCCTACAAACCGGAACAAATCATCAGCTGGCGCCAGGCAATGAAAGAGAAATCTTACAACCAGAAGGAATGCCGTCACATGCTGACCGGGAGAGTGCAATATCGACTTTGTGCCAACTCATACCGTTGTCATGTTTGCGAATTCGATCAGGCTCTGGATGAAAGCGACCTGAAAGCAGCACCAGGGGCTGTCTATTCAAGAAAAGTAGCTGGATTTGATGTGGCGGAAAATTACTATTATCATCGAGGACACAGTTGGGCACGGATCGAACACGGCGGCCTCATTCGCATTGGGATGGACGACTTCGCCATGAAGCTATTAGGCACTCCCAGTGAAATCAACCTTCCCAAGCTGGGGACGCAGCTTGAGCAGACCGAGGTTGGCTGGTCAATCACAAGAGACACAAATCAGGCCCGCCTGCTCGCTCCCGTGGATGGTGTTGTGGTGGCGACAAACCACAAAGCCATGGGCCATCCCGACGTAGCCAAGGAACGCCCTTACGGCGAAGGTTGGCTCATGGTCGTCGAACCGCGCAACTTAAAAGCTAATCTCAAAAAC
Organism: Desulforhabdus sp.; assembly: GCA_034005055.1. Lineage (GTDB taxonomy): Bacteria > Desulfobacterota > Syntrophobacteria > Syntrophobacterales > Syntrophobacteraceae > Desulfoferrobacter. The sequence goes on from JAVEVM010000462.1 coordinate 3,349, forward strand.
CTGCTGTTTGAAGAAGAAGCCAAGGCCTGGGTCAATGCCGAATTCAATAAACTGGAAGCAATGGTGGCGGACACCTATGGAATGTCCATGGCTGCTACCGGTGGTGAGGTTGTGGATGACATATACGGCAATCTGCCAAACATAAAATGGGATCGCCTCGTTCATGAGTTCCTATTGACTTAGCTGATGCCACCTCGCCATTTCCGACCTGACAACACCGCATGCCGGAGAGAGTGGTTTTTCCCCACTCTCTCTCCCCTTTAAGCAAATTGCCCTCACTTGTCCAAAATCTATACAACTTTGCACACTAATCTTCTTGAAAATCAATAAGACTTCTTTTAAACTTATTACACTCATGCTAAGAATCATTATCGCCTCGTACTGAAGTATAAAGATAGAAAGAATTGTGCATTAATCTGAAAGCGGTGAGCTTCTTACACCGGTTGCCATCTCCTCTGATAACTTCGCATAAGCACAATTGAACCTTATGTGAAAGATTACTGCAATTAGAATTGAGTCTCCGGTAAGGCGTGTTGTTCAGCAATCTCCTAGATTTGGTTGTCTTTAGTCTAAATCACTAAGCCACCGGACACATTTTGGATTGATCTTTCATCATCCTGCCATCCAAGAACGTAGCAAGATTTGATTTGCGGCGAATATTAAAGCATGGCTCAACTCTTTAAAGTAAATTAGATCCAGAATAAATCAAAGAGGTTACCCTATGGCTGGACGAATAGGATTTTACATTTGCCATTGCGGGACCAACATAGCGGGCAAGGTACGCACGGGGGAAGTGGCGGAGTTTGCGCGCGGTCTGACCAATGTGGTGGTGGCAAGAGACTACA
>JAVEVM010000463.1:0-4192 GCA_034005055.1 Desulforhabdus sp.
GCTCTTCCGATCTCATATCCCCGGATGATAATCGGCGAATGCATTCAACAAATCCCGGTCCGAGATCAAGCCGAGAAAAGTTCCATCTTCGTCCACAACGGCCACGCGCTGAATGTCGTTTTTGTCGATGATGCGCAGCACCTCTTCCACCGGAGTCTCAGGCGGCACTGCAGCGGTGTCCCTGCGCATGATGTCGGCGACCACGCGCAAATTGTTGACCTGGATGCTTTGCCCGCGGAAAGCTTCCCAATCAGGGGATTCCCGCATGACGGTGCGAAAAATGTCCAACCGTGACAACATACCGGTAAGCTTTCCGTGTTTGTCGACCACCGGCAGTCTTTTCACATCTTTTTGGACCATCAGCTTCACGGCCTGGGTCGCGAAGTTCTCTTCTGAAATGGTGACAGCAGGGCTGCTCATGACCTCTTGAGCCTCCCTGGGTGCAAGGGAATCCAGTACCGCTGTCACCTTGCCTCGATCCGATGCTGCCAATAGCCCCAGCCTCATGGGGATACCCGCTCGGTAAATGAGGTCCCCCTGCGTAATGATTCCAATCGGACGATCGTCCTTATCCGCCACCGGGACTCCGGTGAAAATTGAGGACATCAGCAATTGGGCGACTTCCTTCAAGGATGTTGATGCAGTCACCCTCTTCGGAGAAGGAGTCATGATGTCTTTCACCTTGAAGTGCCTTGGTAACAAACGCCGCTCGGTCTTGTGGGTGTGAACCAGCATTGTACGGACGGCAACGATCCCCTCACGGACCATCTCTTCGATCACCGGCAATACCAGATCCAGCTCTGCGGAAGGCAGCATGATCTCTATCTTGAGAGGCATATTGAAAGAGAGCACCAGGACGTTCTGGGTGGCCACTTCCCCGTTCTCATAAGCGCCTCCGATGCCGCGAGTGACGATGCAGCGGGCGGCGATCTTGAGCCCTCGAACATAAACCACTACGGCCTCCCCCAGGGGCTTTCCTTTGCAGCGCGCCTCTTCGTTGGTGAAGATCTCGATCATGCTGTATTCAAGCGGCATGGTGCTCTATGTCCTCCTGTGAATGTTGGATTCAAAAGGTTCAATTGCGCGCCTTCAGGCCCGTATCAGACGAACCAGCCACATGCCCAGAATGACCAGCCCCAATCCTGCCGCGTTATTGACCAGGAAGTTCATGAAGGCTATAAGTACACTCCCTCCCCGTAATGCATTAACGGTCTCCAACGCAAAAGTCGAAAAAGTGGTCAGTGCTCCCAGAAAGCCCGTCATGAAAAATAGTCGCGCGGAAGGACTCAAAAGATTAGTGCGCTCAACCAGGGCAAAGGAGATCCCGATTAGGAAGCAGCCTGTCAGGTTGACCAGGAGCGTTCCCCATGGAAACCGCGTACCGATCAATCGGGCCGCCAACAGTGCTGTTCCGTAGCGACTGAGAGCGCCAAGGCTGCCTCCGATCATTACCAGTAAAATCCTCCACAGAACTGGCCTGGATGATTCCCACGTTTCCCATAGAGCCTCAACTATTCTTGTCCATGCGATTTTGCTCTGAACCAGCCGGATGATCCACTCCTCCAATGTGCTTGAACCTCTCTGCGGTCGCCGGTTGACTTTCCAGTCGATTATGGCGGTTTAACCCGAATTTTTAATCCAGCATGTGTGACTATCGCGCCCGGATTCACTGCAGAATTAGCGCACCACAACCACAGTGCAGTGTGCGTAACTCAGAACTCGCTTGGCGACGGAACCCAGCAGCCAGCGCTGCAAAAAGCTCTCACCGCGGTGGCCCATAACGATCACGTCCGCACCGTTCTCTTCGGCAAAGTGGACAATCTGTTCGGCCGGGTGTCCCACACGCACTTCAAATTGGGGCTCGATTTCGCGGACGGCAGCCTTTGCCTTCAGTTCATTAAACAATTCGTGATAGTGCTCAGTAGCACTTTCTACAACAGCCTGCAACTCAACATTGACCGGGGGCTCGGGCGGACGAGCTACGGACAGGACAATGACCTGAGCGCCATACTTTAAAGCCATATCGAGGCCGAATTCATATGCTCTTTCCGCCTGCTGCGAGCCGTCGTAAGCAATGAGCACCTTGCTGATCATATGCTTTCTCCTTCTTCAAGAGGAAAAGATTCACCGGTTGGCTTTGATGCCGACGCTTGCTCCTGATCGGCTGAGCGCAGCAGGTGCCAAGGCAGAAAGAACGCATTGGCAATAAGAGTCGGGACCACTGCGCTGCCTACCACGGCTGCGATCAAAAAGGAATACTGGGCAGTATCGATTATATTATGGGAGAGGCCGAACAGGGCCGAAATACTTCCGAAAGTCAAGCCCGTCGACATCAGAAGGGTGGTATACATTGCCTCTTTTCCGGGACTTTTATAAAACTTAGTGACCGGGTAAACGGCCACAAACTTGGTTGCCATCTTGCCGAATAACAGAATAAGGAAAACACCGTAACCTGCGATGAGGGCCGGCACCGACACAAAAGATCCGGCCCGAATGAAATAAAACGGGGTGAGCAGCCCGAAAGTAACGGTTCTCAGCCGCCGTATGAGCACATGGTCTTTGCCGACCGTACCAGCCAGCACCATGCCGATCACGTAGGCAGGAAGGACCGCCTCGCTTTCAGCCCAGCCGGCCAGAGCACCCATACCGAACAAACAAAGCAGCAGGAACTTGGTCTCCAGCTCCGACGGGCGGTTGCCGTATTTTTTGAAAAAGCGAGGGGTCAAATATGGCAAAACAGCGAATACCACCACACTGACTCCAACGAAAATGAGGGTTCTTATGGTAAATGGGGCAAAAATGAGACCAAGGGCGAGAACGGTGCCCAGATCATTGATAAAGCATCCGGCCAGCACCACCTTGCCGTAGATGGTTTTGTTCAGGCCCGTTTCCAGCATGACGGCATAGACCACCGCGACGGATGTGGTGGAAAGTGCGACTCCAGCCAGCCAGCTGGCCCGGACATCCCAGCCGAGCACGTAATAGGCGAGGGCCGCACAACCCAAAAAGGGAGCCACAAAGCCGGCGATGCCCAAGGCGGTTGCTTCTTTCCATTTGATCTTAAAGACATCCGGGTCAAGCTCCGCTCCCGCCAGAAAAGTGAGAATGATGGCGCCGGTGCCGGCCAGAAATTTAATCCAGGGCTCATGAGCCCCCAGTACGCTGCTGCTGATCACTGCTCCAATGATCAACTGGGCGACCGTGCCTACAACAATCTCCGACAATGCCGTGGCGATTCGAAGCCAGATGGAAAGCAATGTGGCAAGCATAGCCAGTCCCAGCCAAAGTGTTGCGAGAAACCAGGTATCTGTCATGTCACTGCTCCTCCCGTGTGAATCAACCTAGCGCTGAACAGTAGTCCGGCCGCCTAGTGAGAACAATTTTGGCTATTTCGGCACCACCCTCAAAATCCGAGTGGAGGTCGAAGCGGATGGAAACACGCCCGAATCCTCCAAATACCGCTTGATGACGCACAGAATGGCAATGGGCTTGCCTGTTAATTCGTCGGCTCCCTAGAGCGGATTACCTCCAAGAGCTCGTTTGATTGAATCCCTTGGTGTGCTCAGGTGCAGTAGATGAAGGAGCGGGCGATGTAGGCTGCATGATGGGGTGGCAATAGCGATCGATGATGAAGGCACACCTGGTATGACAAATGCTTTGCGGGCTGCCATAAAAAAAGCTCCTGCAGGTTTCCCGGTAGGAGCTTTGAGCTTTTCTCATCCAGCCAGCCCGGCTCCTACTTTTAGCTACGCTATCAGTAGGAGTCATCATCCCACGGTGGGGCGGTTCTGGTGGACTCCATCACCATCTGTTGCAAATGACTTGAATCAGTTCATTACCACTTCCCGCAGGCCTGATCAAGTTATTTCAGGTTGGAGAGACTAAGCTTCGTATCAGTACCAGAATTCGGGGTATCTGCGGGTATTGGGGATATTGTTGATCAAAAGCGCAATCAGCAGCATGATCAGAGCCCCTGCGCCGACCGGAATCAACGCATAGAAGAACCCCAGAGCGTGGATCTGTTCACCTCCGATGACGGCGATGAGAGCCGTCGCCCCACCTGGAGGATGGAGTGTTTTGGTGGCATGCATGACTGCGATGGAGGTGGCCACCCCCACAGCACAGGCCAGCCACAGGTGCGAGCCAAGAAATTGATAGGCGGCCACTCCGATAATCGCAGAAAGCAGATGGC
>JAVEVM010000464.1:0-4184 GCA_034005055.1 Desulforhabdus sp.
AATGTTAATACCACTATTTTTGTTTAACAATAAGCTCGTTCAGCAACCCGTCTTTTACATGAGTGCCTATCTGGAAAATAACCGTAATGTGTATTATGAGCGCCTTCTTGCCATTTCTAAGGATGGAGATTGGAGCGGATGGTGTGCCTTTTTTCTAAAAGCATTGCAAGCTCAAGCAGAAGAGAATCTCACTAAAGCCAAAGCAATTCTAGAACTGTATGACCGTATGAAGCTCAGTGTTGCCGAATGGACACATTCTCAATATGCTATCCATGCGCTAGAGTGGATTTTTGAACGACCAATTTTTAAAACCACCGACTTTGTTCACTCCTCCGGTATACCACAGGCTACGGCCAAAAGAATTCTTGTTGTCTTGAAGGAAAATAGCATTCTTTTTGAAATGCAAGCTGGAGTAGGTCGCAGAGCAGCGATATTGGCCTACTCTGAGCTTTTGAATGTTGCAGAGGGCTATCATGCATTTTGAGGCTCACAGATTAACATTAAATCAACTTGTGGTTCATAGAATAGAAAAAATGAGCCACAAAGTGCATTGTGATTATTACATGAGCCACAAAACAAGGGGTGTCTAATGGTAAAACAAAATGAAGAACTCATTGATGAAATGCCTGATGCATCAGAAGAGGATGCTCCCGATAATTTTATTATAGACATTTTATCGGGAGAGGCTCAGACGCCTTCTCCTAAAAAACTGCTTATCCAGCGTGTATTGCGTCAGTTGATTGAAAGCTATGGCTTTGATCGATCAGACCTCGAGGTGGGCTACAACCCTAGAATTCAAGGTCATGGTCGCAAGACTATTGATATTGCAGTGTTCCGCAACGGCACCGAGCATACCAATGATAACCTCCAGCGAATCATTGTCTGCAAGACACAAAAGAAAAGAGATAAACTCAGGTCGCACACTGAAGCTGATGCGGACCTCCGTCAGCTCAAGGAATTAATCGAGCTGTTAACCTCCGCCTCATTGGGCATGTGGACCAACGGGCAGGAGGAGTTTCTGTTTCAGGTTGAGCGAACCCGTTTTGAAGTCCGCACAAAGCCACTCGGCGTTTGGCCGGTTCCCGGTGAAAACACAACCGACCTGGACCAGACCGGGGGTGTTATTCAGGTAAGTGCCGACGCTGAAGATCTGGAAGATGCGCTGCTCCGTTGCAAACAATATCTGAATCGAAATCTCGGCCTTGATCACAAGGACTCCTTCAAACAACTGGCCGTTCTGGTAATGGCAAAAATATTCGACGAAACCCAAAGGCCGAACGATAGACGATTCTGGATCAAAGGCGACGAGCCGTTTACAGCAGACGGCCAACAAGCCATTCAGGAACGAATTTCAGCCTGCATCACCGATGCCAAAGAATGGCAACCCAATATTCTGGCCCGTGGCTGGGACCTTACTCTGGAAGCCAACGAAACCGCTCGGGTTGTTATGGAACTTGCCAGGTATAATCTGAGCGAAACGCTACCTCGTTATCGTACCGATGCTTTCAGGGCAATGGCTCGAAATGTCATGGACGGTCGTGAGGGTCGCTATCCCACACCGTTGAATGTGGCAGAAATGGCGGTCAAGATGCTCGACCCCAAAGCAACAGACCGAGTGATGGATTGCTCCAGTGGAACAGGCACCTTTTTAGCAATGGCCGCCACTCATATCTTCAACCAGTATCTTGCAGAGGCTGGAACCACTCCTGAAGCGGCATCGGCTGGGCAGATTGTTGAGGCTCAGAATCAGGCTGCGGCGTGGGTTAGCTCGAAGGCGCTGGGATGTGAGATTGACCCGTATCTCACAGTTACCAGCCGTATGAATCTGCTCTTCACCGTAGGAAACCCCGGGAGAATTTTCCGGTTGGATGCTCGGACTTATCCCGAAGGTGATCTGGATGGTGTTGAAGCCGCCCGGACAGCTATTCCACTCGAAAGCATGGATATGGTGTTGTTGAATCCATGGTTTTCAACCAAAGACACGGTGACTGATGAATCCATTCTTCGTTCCTATGATCTCGGCAAAATATGGAACAAAGAGGAAGGTGGCACCGGATACGTCAATTCCGGTGATATCAATTCCGCCGGTGTGCCTCCAGAAATTCTGTTTATTGAACGTGCTTTGAAATGGGTTAGACCAGGGACAGGCCGAGTGTCTATTTTGCTGCCTGATGGTGTGCTGGGAAACCCCGGTGACGAATATGTCCGCTGGTGGATCTTACGGCACTGTGAAGTATTGGCCAGTGTCGACCTTCCCGTAGAGCCGTTCAAGGTCACCGTGAAGGAATACGGCCTGACACCCGCTTTGCCAAGTCTGCTGGTGTTACGCCGCAGGAGCGCTGAAGAACTCATCAATACTGAACACCCGGAGTACAAGGTTTTCATGGCTGTTGTAGATCGGGCCGGTGTGGATTCCCGGGGAAATCTGCTTTTTGAACGAGCTCCGGATGGTGAAGAACTCATTTTCGAAGAGGAAGTGGTCGAACGTATCCGCGTAGGCGGCGAAGTTCAAATACGCCAAATCACCCGGCGAGACCGTAAGATTCACGATGAGCTCCCTCTTGTGGCAGATAAATTTAAAGAATTCATGGAAACCGGCGAGGTGTCAGTATGAGCAGAAAATTTCAATGTAAAACAATTCCCAGCAGATGGCTGGAAATAGACGGTAGACGTCTCGATTGCGGGCCATACATGTCAGGAGCGCTTGAGGCCAAAGAGTTATTAAGTGGGCTTAGCGCAACAAAGGAGCCTTTAAGCGAGTTAGTCTCTGGAATATACCATGCAGGCAGAGAGAGCAGAACATGGGTTGATTCCTCTGAATATGGGGTGCCATTTATGGGCAGTACGGATATTCTTTCTGCCGATCTGTCGAATTTGCCACTCATTTCAAAAAAACAAATTGAAGCAAATCCTAACTTTAAAATTGGTGCAGGCTGGACGCTGATAACAAGATCCGGAACCATTGGAAGAATGGCATTCGCCCGATCTGATATGAACGGCCTTGCATGTTCTGAACATGTTATGCGAGTTGTTCCTGATGAGAATAAAGTTAAACCGGGATTCATTTATGCATATCTATCAAGCATGTTTGGAGTTCCTCTGATTATTTCAGGAACATATGGATCGATAATACAAAGCATTGAACCTCATCACATTTCAAGTCTTCCAGTCCCTCGCTTGGGAGAAATTGAGGATCGGGCTCATGCGCTGGTTCAAAAGGCTGCCGATTTGCGCGTTGAAGCTGCTGAAGAAGTTAAGGCTGCAACAACTCGCTTCTTAGTAGCTGCTGGTTTGGAAGATATTACTTCTTATGACTGGCTTCAGAATTCAGGGAGGATAGGCTTTGTGGCAAGTATTTCCAAAACTATTCTGCGTGCTGTGAATTACATTCCTATCAATCAGCAGCTTTCAGAGATAGTAAAAACTGACAGTCCTGAGTGGAAGACACTGATAGAATTGGTTGAGCCTGGCACTTTAAGAAGAGGACCTCGTTTTAAGCGTATTGATAGTGATCCTGAGTTCGGAGTCGAACTCATCGGTCAAAGAGAAATGTCAAATTTGGTTCCTTCCGGCAGGTGGGTGTCAAAAAGTTTCTTGCCAAAAGATAAACTGATTTTTGCTTCTGAGGGGACAATAATGGTCAACGCTCAGGGGGGGATTAATGAAACTGATTCTTTTGCAAGAAGTCAGTTCATATCAGGGAAAAAACGCTCATACATTTTTTCGGAGCACTTCCTACGCGTAATAGCAAATGAAAATTTGATTCCAAGGGGTGCTCTTTTTGCCTATTTACGTTCAAATATTGCATTTAGATTACTTCGCTCATGTGCTGTAGGAAGTATGCAACAAGACTTTCACCCTGCTTTGTTAGCGGAACTTCCTATTCCGATTATTGATGATTCAGAAGCTCAATCTGTCGATGAGATGATTCGTTTAGCATATCAGAAGTACGACGAAGCTATTGATGCGGAAGATGAGGCACGAGATATTGTCGAGCAAGCTATCAAAGAGGGAGGACGCTAAATGGCCAAGGTGATTGCGGAAATTAGCGGAGTCCCGGCGAACGATGCGGAGCGCAAGGCTATTGGCTTGCTGCGTGACAATCTGCCGGATAATTGGATGCTTTTCCATAATTTCGAGCTTCGCCAAGGTGAAGAGGTATTTGAAATTGATTTGGCAGTAAT
>JAVEVM010000465.1:0-4173 GCA_034005055.1 Desulforhabdus sp.
CTATTAAAAATACGGCAGCCTGCCATTCCTGCAATTTTTCAGCGGGAATCAGTTATGATGCGGTGGGCTGAATTCACGCTAATAACCTATTGGAATAACTGGCTATTTGCCGATTAGCGGGATTCAGGTTGGTTCAAGTCGGAGACTTGAACCAACCAGGTGATTGAATCAGGAGTAATCCGCGATGAGCCGAAGAGATTTGCGCTCCCGTGCGGGAGCGTGGGAACGAGAAAGACAGGAAGCGGTGTATGGTGCGGAAAAGAGGAACGCCTCAGGCCTTCCTCTTTTTCCTGCGCTCCAGTTGCTCAAAACATTTCCTGCAGGTTCATTGGATCTTTTATTTCCAGGGAAGGATCGGCCATTATTTTCTTCTGACCCCGTTCGTCGAGGTACTTTTTGAGCTCCAGATCGACCTTCATGGGTACCTCAACCCCGGCTTTTGCAAGGGCCTGTCTCAGGAAGGCCTCGGCTTTGACGGCAAAGGCAATGGAATCGCCCAGAATGCGCATCGCTTCCGGGGGATTGTGGAATCCGACCGAATTCTCCGCTCCGATGAACAACGAACGGTAGAAGGCCTCCTCGTAAAAGTCCCGAGCCTGGTTGTAGAGCTGCTCATCTATGGGTTTGCCTTCGGCCTGCACCGCGTGGACCGTTTCAAAGAGCTTGGCGGTTGTCGCGGTTGCGTATCCGGCCCTCAGCATAAGAGAGACGGTTCGATCCTGGATGGCTATCACACGGTCCTTCAGCCAATCCGTGCCTTCCGCATGGCATTGCCCGCAAGCCCTCAGATCGCCTTTTAAAGGGCTCATAACCCGATGGTCGGATACTTTATAGACGCCCACCTTCGTATAGGGCATGTGGCAGTCGGCGCACGCCGCCCCCGCTTTCCAGTGGACGCTGTTGTTGGAGAAAAGCTCGAATTCCGGGTGGCGGATAAAGGCCAGCTTGAAGCCCGTCACACTCTGCTTCCACTCGCGATAGGAATCATCGCTGCGGATCTTCTTTATGATGTTTTCCATGGTGATGCCCCCAAGGGTGCTCTCTTGCCAGGGAAAGAACAGGCCAACCGATTTCATGTCCTTATCTTTGGGAATATTGTAGGTAACGTGGCATTGGGCGCACACTATGGTTCTCATCTGCTGACGGGTGAGATTCTCCGGTTTGACTCCCATATCATTCAGAGCCGAGGCCAGGGTAAAACCCCTCGAGATCTTAAGAGACATATCGTTGTTGTCGTGACAGTCTATGCAGGCCACACCCAAGTTCCTGTGCTTCTCCGGAATCTTATCCAGCACCTCCATGTACGGAAGGCTGTAGTAATCGGGGCCCAGCTCTTGTTGCAGCTTCGGAGCGTAGGGGGTCTTGCAGCTGAGGCATACCCCGCCGGATTTGAGTCGCGAGGGATCGACCTCGAGCTGGTCGCGAACCATGAATGCATGTCCCCGCGGCTCGTTGTACTCCACGCCGAAGCCCCACCCGTTAAAGAGCAGCGCCATGTAGGGGTATGCGGCCAGCTTGTCGTAGGTGATGCCATCAGCATCAAAGCCTTTTTTATATTTGCTCTTTCCCGCAGGGGTCGGCATTTCGGTCTGCTTCCACAGATCGTACTCGATTGGGTAAGCCTTGCCCCAGATTTCCGGATCTATCTCGCCATCCGGAATCTGGACGGTCTTTACCGGTTCCGGCTTTTCCGGCGCGCAACCAAATGCTGCAAGCGACAACAAGATGAGTGTACCGGCTGAAAAAAGAAGTCCTTTCCTAACAAACCGCATGTTCGTATCCCCCTTTTTAGAAATTATAGCCCGGCTCTGTAAGAATGGCTCCGCTCCTCATATGCGAAAGGCGGCGGTGGCAGTCCCAGCACCTTCTTTCCTGGTCAATCATATCCACTGTGAGCTCGTGGCACCGAATACAGTTGGTCTGCAAAACCTTTTGCCCGCGCTCTGAGATGTTAATCGTCTCGGGTACTCTACCGGAGTAGAACACGGCGACGTCTTTCATGCCGTCTATGCTTTTCCACATATAGTGCATGGCCACATTCTGATGCGGAAGGTGGCAGTCCACACACTGCACAGTTCGATGTGCCCCCTGATGGAACCATGCCTCATATTCGGCCTCCATGACATGGCAGGAGGAGCAAAATTCCGGGGTCGCGGATTTGGCCAGCAAGTCTGGCGGTCCAAACGAGACAAAAAGACCGATGCCTGCCGCGATCAATCCGAACACGAGGAGATACTTCAAGCGCCACAGTTTTTTCATCGACTCAATCTCTCCTTTACAGCTCAATCAAATAACCGGACATGTGCAAAGCACGTACAAAGGATGTAGTTATATGAGAAGAATGGGAAAAAGGACTGCGGCCCTGGAGCTCCATCAAGTTTAATAAAGTGCGGCGATGATGGACATCTTCACCTGAGAATGATTCGTTTTCTTGGAGCTCTCCGGAAGAGTTTCAGTGTAAACTTGACCAGATTGAAATGGGTAAGTCCTTCCATTCGGCCACCTAAATTTAAATCGTGCAGGAGGCGATTGCAACTTGCCGACCGAAGACTTTTTTCCTTTTCCGGGAACGATTTTCGAGGGAAAGTTTTCCGGCACTTGTCGGTTTTCGTGGTCAGGCGGATGCCGAGATGGATGATCCTGGCTGCTCATGGCCTGACCAGGGAGCGGGTATGATGCAGGTGTGGGCTGCCGCACGATGTTTGAGCTCTAAAGTGCTGGGAATGTTCCTCTGGTATGCCGAGTGAATGGAGCGTGGACTGGCCTGTCGGTTTTCATAAGAAAAGCTCGTGCGGTTTCGCTGATGGGAGCTTGAATTTTTGCGCTTTCAGACTCCTACCGTCGGGGGTTCTTCGATAGGAGTCATCAGCCTTAAGGGCGTATTTGGTGACCCCCATCACTACAACTGATTGCTGCACTGCTCCCGATTTGAACGCTGACTGCAACGATAACTATATCTTTGGCATCAGGCTGCCGGAAACTCTATTTACTCCTCAAGCTCAATTTCCGTGACAAAGTGTTTTCCATCGCGATACTCGAAGTCAACTTCAACTTTCTGTCCTTCCCGAAGATCATTAAACCCCTTCAGACCATCGTCATAGTCGGTTGACGGCGTCACGAAAAAGTGAATCCCCTGGACAACAAAAGATTGGCTGCTTTCATGGATTGACTCAATCCTTCCTTCTATGTCATCAGCAAGAACAGGGCTTGACGACAAAATAAGCATAAACACTACAAACATTAATTTGCACAAGATCTTCATGGCAACTCTCCCTCGATGCTCTTGGCGTTGTGGTCAAAGGCGAAGCGGCAGTTCAGTCAACTACTGCAAGCCGTCAAAATGAAACACTCATAAACCTATATTGACCTTAAACGAGGTTGTCAACCATGTGCTAAGTCTCATTCGATGTGGAGCTTGCTTCCAATTGTTCCGCCTATCCGCCACTATGAGCCAGCGCGTTGAAAGTTTTGCTTCGCGCAGAAGGTGGCTCCGCTGGTTTTTCGCACGAGATACATGGTAATAATCGATACCGGGATTCATACGGCGCACTGCAGACTATGCCACCTGAGCCTTCCGCTTTCATCATTGACGATACGTGGAAGAAGCGGCGGGGTGAGGCGACAGGAGAAGGAAAGGCTGGACTGTCTGCCGTATCATGGGAAAAATGATGCCCACGCAATTGATCGAGAACCATACTCTGTGACGGGCCAAGTCGGAATGCAAAGCGCGTCGATTGTGCGGTATTCGGTAACGCCGTGCTCCAGTCTGTGGAATGAGACGGGCTTGTGTTGGTTGAGCCTTCCTCGGCCATATGACAAAATCAGAAGGGACGTCGGATTGGGTGCCATTGACGCCTTTGCACCAAATTGAAGCCGGACTCGATTGAAGCCGGATAGCGTTGCTCCGCCCTTCGCTTTTGGCGACGTCTATCCAAGAGTAGCGCGGTTTAGGGACGAAGCAATGATGTGAGCCGTCTCATTACCTTGTAGGCATGCAGCGTGGATTCGAGCCTTTTTGTCTGGGGGTCTTCCGGCGCTGCCCGCTTGAGCAGCTTGTGATAGTGTTCAGCCAGATCGGGCTTGCCGATTCTGAAAAAATAATACCCTATGGTTCCTGCAAAGCCGACGAACTCAGTAATATGAAATTTGTTTCGGTGCGGGTAGAGATCGGAA
>JAVEVM010000466.1:0-4167 GCA_034005055.1 Desulforhabdus sp.
GGAAAAAAAGCGGTGGATGTTCGAATCATTAAGACAAAGATCAGCGAGCTTAAGGAGAAAAGAGCTGCAGCAAAGGAGGCAGGCAACGTTAAGCTGGCCGATTCCCTTCGCCGCCGTATCAGCACCTTGAAAAAGAAGACACGACGCGCCGCATAGCTACGACAATGACGGTATAGACCGCCAGACGGACTGCGGAGTAATCTATGATCCGAGACGAAGCGCTGAGTCTTTTAGACACCCATATCCATGCGGATAATCTGAAGAATCATTGCCTGGCGACCGAGGCGATTATGCGGGAGCTTGCATCCAGGCTGGGACAGGATCAACAACTCTGGGGTATAGTTGGGTTGCTGCATGATCTGGATTTTGAGTACACCCGTGATAATCCCGCAGCGCATGGGTTAAAGACGGTTGAACTGCTGGCACCGTACTCGTTGTCGGAGGAGACGCACAACGCCATTTTAAGGCATAATGCAGAAGCCTTGGGCATGGTGAGGGAAACCACTCTGGATTACGCTCTGACTTGTGCCGAAACGATTACCGGACTGATCGTGGCTGCAGCTCTGGTTCATCCTGACAAACAGATCCGGAGTCTGAAGACCAGTTCAGTACGCAAGCGCATGAAAAGCAAAGATTTCGCTCGAAATGTTAATCGAGAACACATTCTGCTCTGCGAGCAGATCGACATACCGCTCACGGATTTCATCGAGCTGAGTATCGGAGCCATGAGATCGATAAGCGACCAATTGGGACTATAGAGCTCGATCGAATGACGGTGCCACTGATCGGGGAGAACGGAGGAGAAAAATGCAGGTGAAGAAAAACGTGGTCGCGGCGATTTCAGCGGCGCTGCAGCATTATATTCAGGCGGAGCAGCAATCTGCCGCCGTTATAGAAGAGCAAAGAGTAGCAGAAATACCCCGCCCGCCTTTCCATCCCTGGGCAATGGCTGGTCGGCAGGCTGCTATGGAGATCAGACGTTTTTGGCAAATGCGCCTTGTCCGTTAGCCATGCCTGGAAATCACCGCAGTAAAAGTAATCAGGTCGTTTCTACAGTGACAGGAGTGTTCGGTTCAAAGCGGTGAGCATTTCCTTTGCCCAAGAGTTAATATTTCAAGATGATTTGATAGATGTCAATGCTGATACCAGTTGCGAACAATCCCCCGAATGGAAAAAAAGGAGAACTAGATGGAGAAGCAACATCATGGCAAGTTAGTTGCCGGACTCATCGACGATCAGCCGGTTGAGGTGACCCAGCCGGTTAAGATACAGGATCTTACCTTTCGTGATGGTCATCAATCACTGTTCGCGACCCGCGGGCGCACCGAGGATTTCATTCCAATCGCCGAAGACATCGACAAAGTTGGCTTCTACTCTATGGAAGTCTGGGGTGGAGCAACATTTGACACCATGCATCGCTTCCTTGGCGAAGATCCCTGGGAGCGAATACGCACTCTTAAGAAATATATCAAAAATACTCCCTTCTCCATGTTGCTGCGCGGCCAAAACCTGGTGGGCTACCGTAACTATCCGGACGACGTGGCCGAAGCATTTGTAGAGAGAGCCTGTGCCAACGGCATGGACATCTTTCGGGTGTTCGACGCCTTGAACGATTTTCGAAACTTCGAAACCGTCGTAAAAATTATTAAGAAGAACAACAGGCACTTCCAGGGGGCTATTTGTTACTCCTTGACGGAATCCCGCATGGGAGGCCCCGTTTACAACCTGCAGTACTACCTCAGAAAGGCAAAAGAGCTGGAGGAGATGGGGGCCGACACCATCTGCATCAAGGACATGGCCGGGCTGATCGCCCCCTATGATGCGTACGAGCTGGTAAGGGCGCTTAAGGAAAACGTAAAGGCACCCATCCACTTGCATAGCCATTTTACTTCGGGCATGGCTGACATGTCGTTGTTGAAAGCCATTGAAGCGGGCGTCGACATAGTAGACACCTGCCTTGCTCCCTGGGCTTATCGTACTTCCCATCCGGCTATCGAGCCGCTGGTCGTCGCTTTGAGAGGAACCAATCGGGACACGGGCTTTGACATCAAGCTGCTCGCCAAATGCAGCCAGTATATGGAGAAAATTTCTCCCAAGTACAGACATCTTCTCGACGACCGTATGTCCATCATCGATATCAATGTTCTATTGCACCAAACACCGGGCGGAATGCTTTCCAACCTGGTCAACCAATTGCGGGATATGGATGCCATCGACAAATTAGACGAGGTATTCCGACAGTTGCCGATTGTTCGCCGCGAGCTTGGTCAGGTGCCGCTGGTAACTCCCACAAGCCAGATTGTTGGGATTCAAACCGTCAACAACGTACTCTTCGATAATGCCAGCGAACGCTACAAGATGATCACCGCTCAGGTTAAGGATCTTCTCTACGGTCTGTACGGAGAAACGCCTGTGCCGGTGGATCCTGAAGTTCAGAAGAAAGCCCTCAAAGGCTACCCCAGAGGGGAAACGCCAATCACCTCCCGCCCTGCAGATGTTCTTGAGCCCGAACTGGAAAAGGCCAAAAAAGAGGTGGAAGGGCTTGCGAAAGACCTTGATGATATATTGACCTATGCGCTCTATCCCACTACCGGAAAGCGCTACTTGCGCTGGAAGTACGGTCTTGAGGAGATCCCCAAGGAAGTAAAAGCCAAGACCATTGATGATGTAAAGCAGGAAGAAGAGCTGATCAAGAAGGCCAAGGCGGGCCTGTTGGTGGAGAAAGTTACCAAAGAAGCTCCGCCAAAAGGTCCCGCGGTGCGCACTTTCAACGTCTTCGTCGACGGGGAGTACTTCGAGGTGGAAGTGGAGCAAATCGGTGGCGCCCCCGTCATCACTTCAATAACCCCAGCAGTGCAGCCAGTCGCAGCTCCGCAACCAGCGCCTGCACCAACTGCGCCCTCGCTGGTGCCCCCGCCGCCGCCCAAACCTGCCGCAGCACCGGCTCCTCAAGCTCCACCAGCTCCTAAAGCCGCCGCTCCTGCCGCAGGCGAAGGTACCGCCGTCGAAGCGCCCATGCCCGGAATGATCATACGCTATGAGGTTAACGAAGGCGGAGCAGTGAGTGAGGGTGACGTAGTGCTGATTCTGGAAGCAATGAAGATGGAAAATTCCATCATGAGCCCCATCTCCGGAACGGTGAAGAAGATTAATTTCAAAGATGGCGACAGCGTACAAAAAGGTGATGTTCTTGCGATAATTGGATAAAGTTGAGGAGTAGATCATGACAATGAAAAGAAAAAAAATCACCGTCGTGGGCGCAGGATTTGTCGGAGCGACCGCGGCTCATTGGGCCGCCGCCAAAGAGCTCGGGGATGTCTGCATAATTGATATCGTGGAGGGTCTTCCCCACGGTAAGGCTCTTGACCTTCTCCAGGCTTCACCGGTCGAAGGATTCGATTCTTATATTACAGGCACCAACGACTACGCCGATACGGCGGACTCGGACATCGTCATCATTACCGCCGGTCTCCCGCGAAAGCCCGGAATGAGCCGCGACGACTTGCTGTCAAAAAATACGGCGATCGTCAAATCGGTAACGGAACAAATCGCCAAACATTCGCCGAATGCCTTCCTCATCGTTGTTTCCAACCCCTTGGATGCAATGGTCTACGTGGCACACAAAGTGAGCGGCTTCCCGGCCAACCGTGTTATTGGAATGGCTGGTGTGTTGGATGCAGCCAGATTTCGCACTTTTATCGCCATGGAATTGAATGTGTCGGTGGAGGACGTAAATGCGTTCGTCCTGGGAGGCCACGGTGACAGCATGGTTCCGCTGGCGCGTTTCAGCACGGTTGCGGGCATCCCCTTGCCCGAGCTGCTATCGGCGGAGAAAATAGAAGCCCTGGTTGATAGAACCCGCAAAGGCGGCGGTGAAATCGTTAATTTGCTCAAAACGGGCAGCGCCTTTTTTGCTCCTTCGGCATCGGCCGTTCAGATGGCTGAGTCCATTTTGAAGGATAAGAAGCGGATATTGCCCTGTGCCGCCTATTGCGACAAAGAATATGGAGTCGGCGGTTACTATGTCGGTGTCCCGGTGAAGCTTGGCATGAATGGTGTGGAAGTAGTGATTGAAATAAAGCTCTTGGCGGAAGAAAAGGCAGCTTTCGATAAATCCGTTGAAGCTGTAAGGCAGCTTGTGTAGAATCTTCCCCTTTAAAATCCCCA
>JAVEVM010000467.1:0-4159 GCA_034005055.1 Desulforhabdus sp.
CTTTGGAAATCAGATAATCCCAAAAGGGGTTGGCAAAGATCAAGATCATCGACACGACGAAGCAGTAAATCGCCGTGGACTCGACCATTGCCAGACCCACAAAAAGAGTCCTGGTTATAGTATTGGCTTCGTCGGGCTGCTGAGCGATGGACAGCAGTGCCTGGGCAAGGGCGCGGCCTTCTCCCAGAGCCGGACCGATGGAGCCTATGGCAATGGTGAGACCCGCTGTTATGATGGATACCATTCCTATCAGACTCAGGCTATCCATTGGAACTTTCTCCTTTCTGTTGTTCTGCCCCGATATGGTCTCGATCCTGGTGCACTTTGGTCGCCGCAGCGATGTAAACCGTAGCCAGTATAGCAAAAATGTACGCTTGAATCAGCCCGGTCAGAAGACCCAGAGCCTGCATTACGATGGGGAAAATGAAAGGAGCCACGGCAAGCAATATAGCGGCAATCATGGCCCCGCTCATAACATTACCGAACAATCTCACCGCCAGAGCCAGGGTTCGTGAGATCTCCCCCATGATATTAAAGGGCAGCATGAAGACTGTCGGCCTGATGTATTGTCTGAAGTATCCGGCCACTCCACGCTTGCGGATGCCGTAAACAGGAACCGCCAGAAACACGCAAATTGCCAAACCGGCAGTAGTGGACAGCGATGCAGTAGGCGCCTGGTAGCCGGGTACAATGGTCAGGATGTTGGAAATCGCAATGAATAAAAAAAGAGTACCGATGAACGGAAGATAAGGGTCCGGATCCTGCCGGGTCACTTCGCGGATCTGATTTCTCGACTGCGTCACAATGACTTCCAGCAGATTTTGAAAGCGTGACAATTTCATGCCGCTGGAGAGCTCCCTGGTGACGAGCCAGGCGCCGAAGGTCATAAGGATCATCAGCAGCCAGGTGACCAAAACGGTGGCATTGAGCGATCCCCACTGCCATTGCCAAAAGATGATCTGATCGGGAGTAATATTCATTCGTTGTCCGATGGTCTTTTGAAGATTTGAAATCCTCGTTAGCGGGTAAAGGTCCTGACGCTCAAATATTCCCTTTCAGGCCCTAATTGCCTCACCATAATCTGCCTCACGATCAAAAAACCGAGTAGGCATGCCAGGAGCCTTTGCCAGCTACCAGCCATAATCAGATAGAAGCCCGACAGAGTAATTGTGATTCGCAGCCAGAAGCTCAAGACCAGCAATACCTGCGGACGTCTTGATCTGAAAATACGTCTCACCGTCAGCCATAGCATCCCGAAGTAGAAAAAGCCAAGCACCAGGCCGCCACTAACGGCCAAAGCAAGATCAGATAAACCGTAATTCATAGTGCTCCCTTAAAGCTCACTTATGAGTCCCGGCCGCTCTCCCGTTTGACCCAAAACCAGGCGTTGAGACATCCCAAAATGACACCGGCAGCCAGACCCATCAAAGTCCAAGAGAAGCGGCTCGAAAATCTCGTATCGATCCAAACGCCCAGGACAATGCCAAGCAGCGTCGGAATGGCAACCGACCAGCCAACCAGCCCGAACATTCCCAGACCGAACCAGACGCTGCGGTCGCGCTCCCGCCGGGCACGGATTTTACGTTCCTCTCTTTCCCCAACTTGCTTGGGGACATCTTGCTCAGGTCTTCTTGATTTACCGAAAAGCCCGTCTTCCTTAGCCATGATCTCCCAGCTCCAGAAAATGTCGCGCGAAATTCGCCTCGATCCTCGCCAGTGCGGACCGTGATTTCTTTTCCATTTCGTCCAAGGACTGAAATTGCTTGCGCACGGTTTGAGCCAATTCTCCAAGATCCGCTCCCGGAACTGCTCTCCTGGTTGAGACCAGCACCTCTGAACCGCACTTCACCAAGATTCCTTCATCGACCGCCACAAAAGTTTCTATGCCGTCCGCATCTTCAAAGGAGAGCAAACCGGGCACAAGAGCTGCAGCGAAGTCGATGTGTTTCGGCAACAGGCAAAAGTAGCCGTTTTCGGCCTCAGCAATAACTTTGGCTACTGTCGTATCTACTATTTTTTGACTTGGGATCAGGATCTTCAAGTTCATCATGCCAGGATTCCCACTCTTCTCATGTTCGATTTTGAGTCTTTATTTTGGGTCTCACGCAAGACAATCGGTCCCGCCAATGACAGAGAAGCGTGAGCACTTTTGAGCAACGTCAGTGTTGGTCCGTGTTCATCCGTGTCTAACCGACGGCTTTTTCGCCTCGTCGGCTGTGCCGATCATATACAGAGATTTCTCCGGATAATCGGCATATTCGTCATTTAGTATCTTCTCGCAGCCTGCCAGAGCGTCCCGCAAATCGACCATTCTTCCCGACATCCCGGTGAACTGCTCGGTGGTGAAAAAAGGCTGAGTCAGAAAGCGTTCCAATCGGCGGGCACGGTAGACGGTGCTTCTGTCGTCCTCGGAGAGCTCTTCGAGACCGAGCATGGCAATGATGTCCTTCAATTCCTCATAGGTTGCCAACGTCTTCTGCACCTCACGGGCAATTCGATAGTGCTTTTCGCCGACCACCTGAGGGGTGAGCATCTTGGAAGCAGACTGTAAGGGATCGACCGCCGGGTAGAGGCCTTCGCTGGCCTTTTTTCTGGAGAGCACGATTGATGCTGATAGATGCCCGAACGTATGGACTGCAGCCGGATCGGTGAAATCATCGGCCGGCACGTAAACCGCTTGAATGGAAGTAATGGCGCCGGTTTTGGTGTTCGAGATACGCTCCTGCAGCTGGGCGAGCTCAGTACCCATGGTGGGCTGATAACCCAACCGTGACGGCAGCTGGCCCATCAATCCGGAGACTTCGGAGCCGGCTTGAATAAAGCGGAAAATATTATCGATCAACAGCAGCACGTCCTGTCTTGCATCATCGCGAAAGAATTCTGCCATGGTGAGAGCCGCATGGCCCACGCGAAATCGCGCTCCGGGCGGCTCATTCATCTGGCCGAAAACCATGATCGTGTTATCCAGCACTCCCGCTTCCGCCATTGCACGGTAAAGCTCTTCGCCTTCGCGGCAGCGCTCGCCGATTCCGCAAAAGATGCTGATTCCCTCGTGCTGTCCCACCATATTGTGGATCAGCTCGGTAATGAGCACTGTCTTACCGACTCCGGCGCCCCCGAAAAGGCCTGCCTTGCCGCCCAGCTCCAGAGGCGCCAGAATATCGATGGCCTTAATCCCCGTAAGGAAGAGGTCGGAGGTGACGGCACGCTGATCGAGCGGGATCGGCTCTTTGTGAATGGACCTTAGCTCTTGGGCTTGAGGCGGCCTCTTCTTGTCGATGGTCTCGCCAAACACATTGAACATTCGTCCCAAACTCTCTTTGCCAACCGGCACACTCAGCTGCCTGCCGGTGTCGGTGATCGCGGCCCCACGCCAAAGGCCTCTTGTCGGATTCAAGGCCATGCCGCGCACCACATCCGCGCCCAAGTGGCTTTGAACCTCTATTGTGATGTTATTGTCCTCTCCGCAAAGCAGGACGTTGTAAAGAGGGGGCAATTTGCGTGGAAAGCGGGCATCAACCACGCTTCCTCGCACCGATATCACAACCCCTGAGTTTTGATTGGTTCTGTCGTTATTCATAAAAAAAAGTTACTCTGGATCGAATGGCTCTCCGCTCCGGCTGTATGCCGACATGGAGTCACCCTACAGGGACGTCAGGCGGACGGCTTCTCTGATCATCTGCGAAGTGTATCCCCACTCGTTATCGTACCAGCTCATCACCTTTACCAGATCGCCATCCACCACCTGAGTCATGGTCAAATCGACCACCGATGCCCTTGAGTCCCGGATGATGTCCGAGGAGACTATCGGATCGTCGGAAGCACCCAGGATGCCCCTATATCGGTCGCTTTTTTCCTCTTCTCGGAAAATGTTGTTCACTTCTTCTTCATTTGTGGGTCTCTCGGTCAAAAAGACCAAATCAGCCAACGACCCTACCGGAACAGGCCCACGCACCGCCACTCCGTCAAATCTGCCCTGGTATTCGGGCAGCGCTCTTCCAGTGGCTTTGGCAGCGCCGGTGGAAGTTGGAACAAAGTTTGCCGCGGCTGCTCGACCTCTCCTCCATTTACTTTTCGGCCCATCCTCCAGGGACTGGCTGGCGGTGTAGGCATGGATGGTTGTCATGATAGCCTTTTTCACGCCAATCCGCCGACCCAT
>JAVEVM010000468.1:0-4159 GCA_034005055.1 Desulforhabdus sp.
GAATACTTCATGGTAAAATCGAGCCAGTTATTTCCAGCTTCCGGCTACTATATTGGTGTGCGTGAATCGAGCGTTCAGGGGCATCTTCTCATCCTCTCCCCGTTGTCCTCACAGACCGCTGCCTATACGAAACGTCGAAATGCTTCATCCAACATTTCTTTCCGGTCGATTGACAATTCTCTCGATAGAAAACATACAGTACATGTGGCGGAAAATCACGGATAGAATTGTGGAGAACACCAATGTTTGGAGGGCCAGCATGCAAACCAGCTTTATGAAGATACCCGTTTTGGCAGGCAAGAAGGTCTCTGCCGTCCTCACCATCCCTGACGACTATGCGGGAGATACCGGGATCATAATGGCTCATGGGGCCGGAAACGACATGTACCACCCCATGCTAACCTTCCTGGCCGATGGACTGGCCGAAGCCGGTTACCTCACACTGCGCTTTAATTTTCTCTACCGCGAGCAGAGTAAGAGGAGCTCGGACAGCTACGACATATTGTGCGCTGCATGGGAGAGCGCTTATCGCTTTCTTCAAGCCGATTCAGAATACAGGCCGCGGCACATCATAGCGGCGGGCAAGTCCCTGGGAGGTCGGATCGCCTCCATGATGGCCGCCGAAGGCAGGCTCCCGGTCGAAAAGCTCATATTTCTCGGCTATCCGCTTCATGCCCCCGGCAAGAAAGACAAGCCGAGGGACGCACACCTGTATCAGATCCGGATTCCCATGCTTTTTTTTGCCGGCACCCGGGATCAACTCTGCGATCTCGACCTCCTCCAAGCCGTTTTGGCCCGTCTGGCTGCTCCGTGGGATCTGCGAATCATAGAAGGAGGGGATCACTCCTTCAATGTCCCGAAATCCTACGGCACCGAGCCGACCGCGATATACCGGCAGGTACTCGGAGAAATGACAGCCTGGCTTGGGAAATAGCAACGGCCATTACCGAGAAGCTGTCCACCGATTACGGAAAGAGCTTCCGGGAATCAGCGGGTTCTCGCCGCACAACGTCTTTTACATCCGGGAATTCTATATCCGCATGACCCGTAAGTTCGGCTCGTCCAAAAACGTGCTCATCCATCAGATCGACAACCAGAGCTACGAAAAATCCCTACTGAGCCAGACCAACTTCGACCAGGTACTCACGCCGGAGTTGCGCGCCCACCGGCGGCTCAAGGCGCTGGTGGCGATCGAACTGAAGATCGGCAAATTCATGCACGGAGCTATCGGGCGAACAGATTGAAGCAGGGCAAGGTGTTGAAATCCTCCCGGAACGGTCTGACGTATGAAAAGATGAGCTGCCGCGGCCCGGAAGAAGCCCACGTCTGGTCAATCAAGGCAAGCGATGACGGACTTGCCAGCTGCGCAATGAAGATCGGATACCGGCCGCGGGTGACCCGACATGGTGGGAGCACCGCCCGTTACATGGGCAGACACTGGCTCCAGGAGTCGCGGACAAAGTACAGGGCATCCCTTCCATGGATTTCCATACCGCCTCGAGCCCAGGTGCCCCAACGGGTGACGTATTTTTTCCCGTTGCTGCGCCGTTCGACGGCAACTGTGAAGTTGCTTCGCAGCTCGCGATAGCAACCGTCGATATTTGTCAGGGTCATATCCAGGACCCGAACATCGTATACATCGACTCCCTTGTTGACCACGAAAAACCCCTCGCTGCCCCTCTCCATCAGCAGCACGGTGGGACTGTCGACGGCGGCCAAAACATTCTCCTTCACATTCTTTCCTTCCTCCTTTCGCTGTTGCATCATTCGGCGAAACTTTACCCCGTGCTTGATATAGGGAATATCCGCGTTGTCCCAGTTCAACACCAATGGAGTGCCGCTTTCCCTGGCCAGGACATAAGCCGTCGCCAGGTAGGAATCTGAAGGGTCACTGTAAGGCTTTATGGCATGCCCGGGATTGAGCTCTTCAATAGTGTCGTGGTTTCTTCCAAAAGTGACACTGCGCGGGTCGCCGATGGCTCGCGGCACCCGCAGCCAGCGTAAATCGCCGCCATAGCTGAAGGCTTGTTTCATGGAGTCGTAGAGCACGAAATCCGTGACGGCGGCAATGTAATTGTAATCGCCTGCCTGGGTGTCATGATCGGTGATTACTTCGAGATAGCTCCAAGCATTTCCATGGCTGGCGTAATTGATGTAGTCGATATAAGTCTGGACGACCTCAGCCTGCATGTGCTTTGCCGCATCGAGCCGGAAGCCGTCAATGCCGAGGTCGAGCAGCTTTTTTATATAAGCTTTGTGAATATTTTGAACGTTTGGCTTACTTGAATCGAGATCCGGCAGAGAGCCCAGCCAGCAGTTGATCTCCGACCCTCTCTCCCCATCCTCATAGTTGATTCCGCATCGGCTGTGAAAATCTTGCGAAGTGAACTGTGGAAAACTCAGGTCTCGGTATTGTTCCATGTCCGCCATGTGATTAAAGACCACGTCGGCAATCACTTTGACGTTGCAGCCATGAGCCTTGAGGATGAGATTCCTCAGTTCTTGTTCAGAGCCTCTGCCCTCGATGACGCTGTAGTCCACAGGCTGGTACCTCGCCCACCATTTTGGGTCGGGATTGGATTTTTGAGCGGGGGCGATTTGAATGTGGCTGTATCCTTGCTCGGACACTTCGCACACGAACTTTTCGATGTCATGGTAGTGCTGATCGAATGCGTGAAAGATGACAACGGGCTGATTAGTTGCGTAGGTCGCACAGGGCAGAGCGAAAACGGCGGCAAGGACCAGCGCAACCAAAACTATTGGGTGTCTCCCGACTTTGATTGGCATAAGAAACCTCCTTGGGCGGCATTTTATGCCGCCAGTTATGATTCTGATCGTGGGCCGCGCTTGCCGGATGAAGGCGGTCAGAAGCTCTTGTTTGCTGAGAAAAGGCTGAGAGCCGTCAGTCAAAGTTGCGCGAATACCTTGAAAGGATGCCCTGTCTGTCTCAGGATGGATCTCATCGAAGCTCACGCGAAAATACCCCTTAGATAGCATGCAACGGCTGACAAATGGTGAAATGCCAGAAGATGGATGTAGGTTAACGGAAGCCGAAGAAGCTCGCAATAGGCAAAAATACCTAATTAGATTTAGGCAAAACTACTGATTATTTTGGACTATAATTGCTGGGGCTGATCCTCTTATCGGGTTTCCTTACCGGAAGTGTACGCATCGATTTTACACCATGTAAAAAAACCTGACAGAGCAATCTTCTCCGCTTCTCCGACAGATGGACCGGGATGCATGATTATTCGCCTTGCCGGTCTGGATAAGCTTGGCTGGCACAGTTATTGTTAAGTCATGGAAAAATACTTTAACCTTTTTTCAGACCGGTCGTATTCCGATTTTTGGTTGAGAGGAGCTGGCGATGAACATGAAAGAGGTCCAAAGCATTGCTACAAGAATTGGAGTAAAGCATCGCGGAAAAACTAAAGCCACGCTGATAAGGGAAATTCAAGCGGCTGAGGGAAACTTCGACTGTTTCGGCTCGGCCGTGGGCTATTGCGATCAGCTGGCCTGTGCTTTCTATAACGATTGTCTGAATGAAGCGGCAAAGGGTGCGAAGACGCCTGAGAAGAGAGGACTGTGACCCCCAATATATTCTGAAGGAGAATCCTAACCGGTCATATCCTTCAGTTGTTATACAAAAACTTGTCAAATCGGCAGGTCTAATGAAATTGCTCCATCCGGACCAATTGGATTCCGGGTGAACGATCGGAGCAATCTGCACAAAGCTTATCTTTAACAGGAGGTTGCAATATGGAACTTGTTCCTTGGAAGCCGTTTAGAGAGCTAGGCACATTACGAAAGGAAATGGATAATCTTCTGAACAGATTCTTTGGCAAATCGTCGCTGGCCGAAGCTTTTGGGGAAGAATGGTCTCCCACCATGGATGTTTCCGAAACTGAGAGCAGCATCGTCGTCAAAGCGGAGCTTCCCGGTTTGGAAGTGAAGGACCTCGATGTCTCCATGTCGGGCGATGTGCTCACGATCAAGGGAGAAAAGAGAAAGGAAGAAGAGGAAAAAGGCGAGCACCATTATTATTCTGAAAGGTACTACGGTTCGTTCCAGCGCTCGTTCCGTCTTCCAACCACCGTTCAGTCCGATAAGATTGAAGCGAGCTTTGAGAACGGCGTTCTCAAGATAATTCTCCCGAAGA